>DAIOGM010000054.1:15521-24984 GCA_036745215.1 Gemmataceae bacterium | reverse complement strand
GGGCGCCGATGGATGGCGCGGAACGATGGGCCTTCTATCGTCGCTACGGACTTGTGCTGTCGCTGCTTATTTTCGTGTATCTATTGGTCACCATCCTGCGAAGCGTGCGCGACGATTTTGCGCCGGAGATCTGGACCGCGCTCGGCGTCGTCGGCGAGCCGGGCGTCTTTGCGCTATCCGAGAGCCTCATCGGACTCGCGATCGTTGTTCTGTGCGGGCTCGCCGTCTTGATCGACGACAATCGGCGCGCCTTCTTCGGCGCGATCGCCATGGCTCTCGCCGGGCTGTTCCTCGTCGCCGCGGCGCTCGCCGGTTGGATGCAAAATGCGCTTTCCCCGCTTGCGTTCATGGTGCTGCATGGATTGGGCCTTTATCTCCCCTATGTGCTTTTCCATACAACATTGTTCGAACGCCTCATCGCCTTGACGCGCGATCGCGGCAACATCGGCTATCTGATGTATCTTGCGGACGCCGTCGGCTATCTCGGCTACGTCGGCGTCATGCTCGGCAAGGGCATCGTGGGAACGAGCGAGGATTTTCTGGACTTCTTCGTGCCGCTCAGCTGGGGCATCGCCGTCCTGAGCGCTTTGTTGCTGATCCCTTGCTGGCGATATTTCGCGTCGCATCCCGCGACCAGGCAACCGACTGTGCCGGCGGTCGCACCGATTCAAGTGGAAGTCTGATGGCCCGCGCCGTGTTATTCCATGGACCGGATCGTCCGCTGGAAATCGTGGAGCGTCCCACGCCGCCGACGCGGGGCCAGGAAATCGTCGTGCGCGTGACCTGCTGCACGCTTTGCAGCAGTGATTTGCATAGCCATTCGGGCCGGCGCACCGTGGCGACGCCGACGGTGCTTGGCCACGAGATCGTCGGCCGCATCGAGGCGTTCGGGCCTGACGCCAGTCGTTCCGATTTTCATGGCGCCGACCTTGTCATCGGCGCTCGCGTGAGCTGGAACGTGGCCGCGAATTGCGGCAGTTGCTTTTCATGCAATAACGAACTGCCGCAAAAGTGCGATCGGCTGTTCAAGTACGGCCATCAACGCGTTGACGACGACCGGCTGTTTGCAGGCGGGCTGGCGGATTACGTTGTACTCGTGCCGGGAACCGCGTTGTTCCGTGTGCCGGAGGCACTGAGCGATTCGGTAGCCGCGTCGGCAAATTGCGCGACGGCGACGGTCGCCGCGGTCTTTCGAGCCGCGGGAAACATCCGAAGAAACGTAATCATCTTCGGCGCCGGCGTACTCGGTTTGACGGCGTGCGCGATGGCGCGGTCGTCTGGCGTCGATGCCGTGATGGTCGTCGATCCCGATCCAGCACCGCGCGAACGCGCGCTCGCATTTGGGGCAACGCACGTTTTTCCCTCGGAACCGAAGGCGCTCGAATCGGCAATCGCCGACTTCACAGACGGACGCGGCGTTGATGCGGCCTTGGAGCTGGCCGGTGTCGCGGATGCCGTGAAGTCGGCGCTGGCGTCAACGCGCATCGGCGGCACCGTGGTCCTCGCGGGCACCGTGCTGCCGACGCCGAGCGTGCCGCTCGATCCGGAGGACGTCGTTCGCCGACTGTTGACGATCCGCGGCGTCCACAATTACGCACCGCGCGACCTGGCGACGGCGCTCGAGTTCCTCGCCGGTCCGGGCAAAGCGTATCCGTTCGCGGAACTCGTTACGCGTCGCTTTCGGCTAGATGAAATCGAATCGGCTTTTGCATTCGCGCACGCCAATCCAGGGCAGCGCGTCGCCGTCGTTCCGTGAGGGAAGCGTCGAACATGAAACGCGACGAAGTCATCGATACGATCATGCGCTGGTTTCGCCAGGGCGGTACGAACGCCTACTTTGGCGAAGCAGTCACGCAAACCGAGCACGCGTTGCAGTCCGCGCATCTGGCTTCGACCAGCGGCGCTTCGGATGAACTCGTCGCAGCATCGCTCTTGCACGACATTGGCCATCTGATGCGAGGCTTGCCCGAAGATGTCGCGAAACGGGGCATCGACGGCACGCATGAAGACTGCGGCGCCGATTGGCTCGAGCGCCATTTCGGCGACGCGGTCAGCAAGCCAGTTCGGTTGCACGTTGCGGCGAAGCGATACTTGTGTGCCGTCGAACCGGCGTATCTTGCGAGTCTGTCCGCGGCATCGCAGCTCAGCTTGCGTTTGCAAGGCGGCCCGTTCTCGGCGGATGACGTGCGGCGATTCGAAGACGACCGATATTTCGGAGAAGCCGTCCAACTTCGGCGCTGGGACGATCAAGCGAAAATCCCCGGCCTGAAGACGCCGGACCTGCAGCATTATCGCTCGGCGCTCGAAACGGCGCTGAAGCTCGGCGGAAAGACCTCATGAAGCGCGAATACGATGTCGCCGTCGCCGGCGCAGGCGTCCTTGGCCTGGCGCATGCGTACCATCTGGCGCGGCGCGGCTTGCGCGTGGTCGTTTTCGAACGCCAGCCGCGGGCCGCAGGCGCGTCCGTGCGCAACTTCGGCATGCTCTGGCCCATCGGGCAGCCGCTCGGCGCGCTCCACGATCTGGCGCGGCGCAGCCTGGAAATCTGGCTGCGCGTTCTCAACGAAAGCGGGCTCTGGCACGATCGCGCAGGCTCCTTGCACCTGGCGTATCACGACGACGAGGCCCAGGTGCTGCGCGAGTTTGTCGCGCTCGCCGGTAACGCCTATGAATGCGCTCTGTTGAATGCCGCACAGGTCGCCGAGCGATTTCCGGCCATCGAAACCAATGGCCTGCGCTCGGGCCTGTGGAGTCCGATTGAAGTCGCCGTCGATCCGCGGCAGGTGATCGCCGAGCTGCCGCGCTGGCTGCAATCGGCGTTCAACGTCGATTTCGCATACGGCAATCCGGTGCTTGGCTACGATTGCCCGCGCGTTCAGACTTCGGCGGGCGATTGCCGAGCGCCGCGGCTGTTAGTATGCACCGGCGCCGATTTTCGCGAACTGGCGCCGCAGGCGTTTGCGGATTCCGGCATGGTCCTTTGCAAACTTCAAATGATGCGCTCGCAGCCGTTTGACCAATCGTTCCGCATCGGCGCCATGCTCGCGGCGGGATTGACGCTGCGCCACTATCGCGCATTCGCGGCATGCCCGACGTTGCCGGCGCTCGTCGCCCGTCTGGATCGCGACATGCCCGAGTATGGCCGATACGGCATCCATGTGCTCCTGTCGCAAAATCAGCGCGGCGAACTGACGATCGGCGACTCGCATGAGTACGGCGACGCGATCGAGCCGTTCGACAAACCGGACATCGACGAATTGATTTTGCGCTATCTGCACACGATGGTGCGCATCTCCGATTTGCGCATCGCCCAGCGCTGGCACGGCATCTATCTCAAGCATCCGACCGAACCGTTTGTCACGGCCGACCCGCGTCCCGGCATGCGCGTCGTCACCGGCGTCGGCGGCAACGGCATGACCTTGTCGTTCGGCCTCGCGGAACGCGTCGTCGCCGACTGGCTGGGAGAATCCCCATGATTGAACTGGTCGTATTCGATATGGCGGGAACCACGGTCTACGACGGCGACGCGGTCGCCGAGTGCTTTGGCGCCGCGCTCGCCGCCGTGCAAGTGCATCCGCAGCGCCAGGCCATCAATGACGTCATGGGCCTGCACAAACCCGAAGCGATTCGCCGGCTCCTGTCCGCCGCGGGCCGTACCGACTCGGACGCGGACGTTGAACGAATTCACGATGATTTCGTCAAGCGAATGCTGCACTTTTACGCGACCGATCCGTCGGTGCGTGAGATTCCCGGCGCGGGCGAAACGTTCGCCAAGCTGCGCCGCGCCGGCATCAAGGTCGCGCTCAACTCGGGCTTCAACCGTCAGATCGTGGACGCGATCCTTCGACGGCTCGCCTGGACGAACGCCGTTGACGCCACCATCGCCAGCGACGAAGCGCCACGCGGCCGGCCGCATCCGGACATGATCCGACTCTTGATGGCGAAGTTCGGCGTCGAAGATGCTCGTCGCGTCGCGAAAGTCGGCGACACGCCGGTCGATTTGCAGGAAGGCAAAAACGTGGGATGTGCATTCATCATTGGCGTGACGACGGGCAGCTTCGCGAGGCAGCAGTTGGAAAGCTGCGAGCACACTCACATCGTACAATCCGTCGTTGACGTACCCGCCATCTTGGGAATTTGAACCACGGGGGGCACGGGGGACACGGGGTTACACTATCGCATTACCCCCGTGTCCCCCGTGCTCCCCGTGGTTCAATATCACCACGGTTTCCACAACGGCAGGTCGAACGCGTTGTTGATCGAACGCCAGACCCACCAGGCGCACGAGCGATACTCGTTGTGAATCTTCACCTGCGCCAGCGATTTGATCGCGATCGAATCATCGGGCTGGACGAGATCGATGCCGACCAGAAAGACCTGACTTTGCGGCAACAGCTTGCCCTGCTGCGAGGACGGCTTGATCGCGACCGGGCCGCCGCCCTTGGTGGACAGCTCGTAGGGAATCTCGAGCGCGTCTTGCTTGGGAAGCTGCGAAATCTGGCCGGCCCAGAGTTTGTCGCCGTGGCCCTGGATGCGGATGGTCGCCTCGAGCGGCTTCTGGGCCGTCGCCTTGAAGTAGTTTTCCTTCACCAGCTCGTAATCGGGCGACGACAACGGCACCAGGATGCGCAGCTTGGAGCGATCGCCGACGCTGCAAAACAGCGGGTTCTGATCGCGATCGCCGAAACGTTTGCCGATGTCGTCGATCAAGGGCAAATTGATCACGACGCCGTTGCGCGGGGCCCGCAAGACGAGGCGAGCCATTTCTTCCTTGATCTGCTTGTACGCGACGTCGGCCTTTTGAAAATCGTCCTGGTAGCGGTCGCGCTGCGCTTTCAGGCCGGCCTTTTGCACGGGATCTTGTTCCTTGTTGATCTGTTCGTCATAGGAGCGAACGGTTTCTTCCTTGGCGCCGCGCTCGGCCGTCACGCTTTCCAGCTTGCTTTCCAGTTCCTGGCTCGAGAACACGGCGATGCGTTGCCCCTTCTTGACGAGCTGCCCTTCCTTGACCAGGAGTTCCTTGAGCGTGCCCGGCACCTCGATCGACAGGTTCGCGATCTCGGTCGGCTGCACCTGGACGACGCCGGTATTCCGCACGCGCGAGACCGGCAGCGGGATGAAGAAGACGACGAAGAGGACGATGGCGACCAGCGACGCGCTGATGGTGACTCGGATCGGTTTCATGTCAGGCAGCCTCCCGCGTTTCTTGACGTTCTTGATCAATCGGTACATCGGCCAGCCGATCATCGACCCCAAGGCGCCGACGGCCAACAGCTCGCTGACGACCTCGAGTTTGTACGGCTTCAAAAAAGTCGCCATCACTTGCAGGATGACGAACGTGATGACCCAGCGATAAATGTAGCTGACCACCGCAAACGTCACGAACAGGATGCGCCGCCAGCGGTCCATGTATTGCTCCGGCGGCACTTCGATGCCGAGGCAATATTCCATCGCGAGATTTTGGATGTAGCGATTGGCGCGGTCGCGCAGGTTCGGGATTTCCAGCCAGTCGGCGAGGACGTAGTAGCCGTCGTAACGCATCAGCGGATTGCCGTTGAACAGGACGGTGCTGACCGAGCAGATCACCATCAAGTTCAGGCACATGTTGTTCAGGAACGGCTCGCTCGGCGAATTCCACCAGATGAACGTCGCCGCCGCGGCGATCATCAGCTCCACGTAGATGCCGGCGAAGCTGATGATGATACGATGCCACTTGTTCGGCAACTGCCACGCGTCGGAGACGTTGCAGTACATCGCCGGCGAAAAGCACAAAAACAAGAAGCCCATCTCGTGCACTTCGCCGCCGAACGCCTTGCAGCTCAAGCCGTGGCCGAACTCGTGAATGATCTTGACGATGCCGAGCGCGGCCCAGATGTAGACGACGTTCTTGAACGTGAAGTAGCTTTCAAACGTCGGCAACCGGCTATAGAAATAGTCGAAGTTTCGCAGCACCAGAAGGAGCGCCGCCGCCATGAACAGGGCGCTGGCGATCCCAAACGTCACCGTGAACATCCACCACAGCCACGGCAGCATGCGCACGAGCAGCTTTTCCGGGTCGAAGATGGGCAGCTTGATGTAGAGAATGTTGGTCAGCGTTTGCATCCATTCCATGCGGATGCGTTTGCGGCGATGTTCGAAGAGCTGCTTGCCGGCCTGCGGCGAATCGTTTTGCACCAGGCCCATCGTTAAAAGTTGCTGGCCGAACTGCTCGAGATCTTCGAGCCGCAGCCGTTCGGGGCGGAAGCGGTCCTCGAACATTTTCTGACATTGATCCATCGTGTGGCCGCCGTCCATGAGCGCGAGCAGATAGTGTTCGTGCTCCTTGAAGCGGTAATAGCGCAGGCTGACGGGATCCTTGACGACGTAATAGGTGCGGCCCTCGTAGCGCTGCGGGACGATGGTGAGATCGGACCGGCGGCGCAGGCGCACCATCTTGCGTCGTTCGAGATCGCTGGCAGGAGCGGCGGATTCCATTGCGGTTTCTCAATGCTTCGTTTAACGCCCGCATAGCACCATGCGAACGCTACTGATCTTCAGGTAAGTAAGGGAGCGACCGGGAGGGCGAGGCTCCTGCCGAGCCGTTTGGGCTCCTTTTTCTCGCGGTTCGCGGCTCGGCGGGAGCCTCGCCCTCCCGGTTCCTCTCGCATTCCTTTCCTGAAGGTTAAGAGACGAAGATATTCATTCAATCACGATCACCACCGGCCGGCCGGCTTCGAAGCGGCCGTGCGGATAACGTTCCGTCGCCGGGTTGGCGACCTCGAAGCCGATGCGCGTCGTCTTCGTGCCCGGATCGAGCGAGTGCGTCTTCATGGTGAGCGGCACGTCTTCGAGCCGATGCTCCGTGACCTCGCTGGGGGTCGGCACCGACCACTGGTAAACCTTCTGCCCGGACGCGGAGACGGCGAACGAATTCGGGCCTCCCTTGCCGGCGTCGGCGGAGAACGCGGCCGACGTGACCGGCGTTTTCTCCTTCGTCGCGAACTGGCGCACCTCGAAGCCGCGCGACGTCGCGTCCGGCGTTCGCCAGAGTTGCAAGCGCCCTTCCCCAGCGCCGGCGGTCAGCATGAGCGAGCCATCCGGCGAGAACTCCGCGAGCGTCTCGAACGGCAGCGAATTCGCCGGCAGGTTGAGCGTGTAAACGGGCGTCTTCTTCTCGACGGAAGTCAATCGCAGGGAACGGCCCTGGTCAAAGAGCATCCATTGCCCATCGCGGCTGACGCCCAGGTGCGCCACCTTGCCCTCGCGGCCGACAATCGGCCTGCCATCCGCGTACGCGCCTTTTTCCTTGAGATTCCAGACGCGCATATCGTTGTCGCGGCCGGCCGAAATCAGCTTGCATTGCGGCGTGAAGGCGAGCGTGGTGACGGCGTCGTCGTGCGCTTTCTCGACGCCGTTCGACGGCACGAAGCCGTACAGTTCCGCCCGATCCTCGGTGGACCAGATCTTGATGGAACCGTCCGCGGCCCCCGTCGCGAAGTACTTCCCATCCGGGCTGAACGCCAGCGCCGTGATGGCAACATCGCCGCCGTGCGCTCGCTGGTGTTCCTTGATCGGCGTGTCGTCGTCCTTGTCGAGGTCCCAAAGATAGATGCTGCCGTTGGTGCAGCCGACGATGCAGATGTTTTCCTTGGCGGCCGCGGGCGAGCAGGCGACGACGCGGACGGCGTCGTCGTGTTCGAGCTTGCGATCGGGCGCCACGGACATCGGCGTCCACACGCAGACCGATTTATCCTCGCTGCCGGAAACGATCTTCCCGTTCCGCGCCACGGCGACGGTGGTGACGTCGAGCGTGTGCCCGTGATATTGATGGCTCGGCGCTTCGAGGATCGTCGGCTCAATCGTCGCGGTGACGCGTTTCATGAGATTCAAGCGAGCGGCGTATTGCTCTTCGATTTGCGCCTCGGCCATCAGGCGTTCGAGGTTTTGCACGGTGATCGCCACGGGGTCGAGTTGTTTCAACATGTTTCCCAGGCCGCGCTGGATCGACTTGACGGTGCATTGCTCATACGACATGTAGGCGCGGAGTTCGTGCTGATGCAATTTCGTCTCGGCGATTTCCTTGTCGCGGTTGGCAATAACGACTTTATACTTGGCATTTTCCAATTCCCCACTTAGCTTGATCCACGTCAGTACCGCTGCACCATGTTCTTCGCGGTTTATCGCTTTTTTGACCAAGAGTTCGTCGGCCGTGATTTTGCGAATCCTGCCTTCTTTCTCGCCCGCTGCGGCCGACACGACATCGGCTTCGGCGGCGGCAACCTTGGCGACTTCCTTCAGTACATTCGCGAGCGCTTCGGCGGGGTCGATCATGCCAAGCATTTGGCCGTAGCGCACGGGTTCGTTGTCGTACAATCTGCGATAAAACATGGAGAACTTTCGTCCCTGCCCCGTTGTCACCGATGTTGGATAATACGGCTCCGCGAGGAACGCAGCGGAGCCGGCGACGAACGCCGCGGTGTCGTCCACCTGTTCGCCGATGAAGAGGACGCGGCCCGGCACGACGCACGGCACCTCTTCCGTTTCAAACGCGTTCAAGAAGCCGACCACCACGATCGGGTTGAGGTTCTTCCACTTGGGCGCCTGAATTGGCTTGAACGGCGCGGCGGCGTACAGATCGGCCCCCAGGTCTTCCTTGGCCCGGACCGGTTCGCGGCTGCCAGTGATGGGCGGGTTGTCAACGTCCGTCGGGGGCCTGATGCCCAATGCCCAGATGCCGGCGAAGAACAACGCGACGCCCAACGTGAGGATTACGAGGAATTTTGCCATGTTGAAGCTCCCTATTGGAACTGCCTCCGCAACGCACGACTTCGGCGTTGCGGCATTTGCCAATCAGAAAAAGATATCGCTTGCTTCGGGAGGGCGAGGCTCCTGCCGAGCCGTTTTGGGTTACGCTTTTTCGAGGTTCGCGGCTCGGCGGGAGCCTCGCCCTCCCAACCCGCGTTAATGGCCTTTCTCATCATCAATAAACAGTTATCACGGCTTCAGCGGGAAGATTACCTTGTCGTAAATGAACTCCCAGACGCCGTAGAAGAGCGAGTAGCCCATCGCCGCGTTGCCGCAACGGATGCGTGTGCTGACTTCGCTATTGGTCAACAGCAGGCTGGGCAGAATTTGCATGTCGAGCGGGATGTCGTCGCGGCACGCGTATTCGACGATGCGCGTTTCGTGCTTGCTCTCGTCCGCCTTGAGCAAACGGCCGAGGTCGCGCAGGAACAGGTCGCGGCTATCGAATCGGCGGTCCTTCAACGTGTTGAGCCGATTGATGAGGTCATCGGACAGGCCGGCGCCGCGCAGGTCGTTCAAGACTTTTTCGGTGAGGACGTAGCGTGCCTCAATGCGGGCCCACGCCAACACCACCGGTTCGGCGTCGTCGGCGGCGTCGCGCTGTGGATTGGCCTGCGGGGCGATCCGGTCCTTTTTCAGCTTGGCGAGCTTGTCCGTGTTCTTCTCTGATTCGTACTTG
>DAIOGM010000054.1:5065-15511 GCA_036745215.1 Gemmataceae bacterium | reverse complement strand
CAGCTTGGCGCGGAACGAGCCGGCCGCCGAGTCCGCCTTGACCAGAACATCGACATCGAGTTCGGCGCCCGCGGGCAACCGGTCATAGGCGCGCATCACCTGGCCCACGTGTTTCTGCGGAATCTTCAGCTTCAGCTCCCATTCGCTGCGGCGCGGATTGTTCTTGTCGGTGTAGCCGATGCTCAAGAGCAGCTCGTTCGGCTTGACCGGCCGGCCTACTAAATTGTCGCGGAAATCGTCGGACAGGATGATGCCCTTCTTGGGCGCCGTGATCTTGAAGAAGCCAGGCCGAGTGAGATCGGCCTTGGTGCGCAGCCGCAGACTTTGGAGCTGCAGACCCAATTGGTGATGCTTATGGCGTGCGGCATGCGCTGCGGCCAACTGTTCGGACAGTTTCGCATCCATCGCCTCGGCCGCCTTGAAAAACGGGGGAGCCATCTGCGCTTCCAGGCCGTCCATTTCCGATTTCAGCTTGCGAATTTCATCGCCCAATGAGAGCGAGTGCATCTCGAACAGTTCCTGGTCCTTGGTTACCTCGCTGCCCGACTTGAGCCCGGGGCGGATGCTCTGCACGGTGCCTTCGATATACGGGTACACGGCGGTGCGGTCGGACGGCAGCATGTTGCCCGGCGCTTCCATCTTGAGCGGGAACGGTAGGAAGATCATCGCCAGGATCAAGAGCACCACGCCCGTCGAGACGGCGGCCGTGATCGCTTTCGCCTTGCCGCCCAGGCCGTCCTGCACGTACGCCAGCGGCAGCCACAGGAACCGCATCGGAATGCGGCGATATTCCAGGGCGTTGTAAAGCGATGGACACGCGTGCCGGCCGACGACTTCGAGCCGGGCGATCAATTGCTCCGGCAACAGGTTCGTCTCGAAGCACTCCATCATGAGGGCGGAGCGGGCGCGTTTCTTCTTGTCCTTGTCGCGCTCGTCGTGCAGCGGCATGATGACCATCAATTTGCTGTTGCTCTCTTCCAGATACTTGTCAAGCGCTTGCAAAACCTTGGGCGGCAACGCGTCGTCCTTGGTGCCGGTGTAAATGAGCTTCTCGCCCCATTCGATGACGGCGTCGAAGAGGGCTCGCATCAATTGAACGAGATTGGAGCGTTTTTCGACGACATCGGCGCCGCTGATCGCCGTTACCACGCACTTTACGTCCGAGCGCGTCGCCACGCTGACGCGGTCCACTTCAATGAGCCGGCGCGCTTCGTTGGCGATGAGGTACGACACCTCCGTCATGTTCAAGCTGCCGTGAATCTGGCGGGCGAACGTCTCCAGCTTGATCCATAGCTCTTGCTGGCCGAGCATTTGCCGAAGTTGATGGTTGCGCTGGAAGATCGAGATGAACGCCGCCATGCGGATGAGGAACTGGTACAAGCTCAAAAGGACGTTGTGATCGCGGCCGGCGTCCTGCCAGATTTCGACGAGGCCGAGCACCTGTTTTTCCTGGACGATCGGCACGAGCAGGATCGCATGATCGGACGGGTTGCCGGCGACGTGCTCGGGGCCGGTGCCGAAGTTATGGCTGAAGTGCGGCCGAATGATGCCGCCTTTTTGTTGGAGCGCGGCTTGCCGTAAAAGTTCGTCGTGCATGGGCCGGCTGTCGGGCGTGCGGTCGAGGCCGAGCTCGCGCAGATTGATCTGGCATTGCAGCTGCAAGTTGCCCTGCGGCGTGCGGATCCAGACGGCGGCCGCGAAGGCTTGCAGCGCGAAGTAGACGCGTTGCAGGAACTCGCTGTAAAACTGTGCCGGCTGAAGGTCCGATTCGGCGAGTTGCGCGATCTCCTCGGCAAGTTGATTGACTTGCTTCCGCGCCTGTTCTTGCTGGGAGTTAGCGTCCCCGCTGTCACCGCTGGACGAAACGGCCGGGTTGGTGCTCATGACATTCCTCGGGCAGAAAAGAAACCGCTCACGGGTTCGTGTTCGCTGGCTAGCGTGGGCGTTGGGGCTAAGAAGCTAGCGAACGCAAATCCGCAAGCGGATGGTACTAGTGTACAACGTCGGTAGGTCAATGTTGTTTGGACGAATCTCGAATTCTATCGTGATCGTACAACAATAGTCAAGTGTTGCCAATGTCGTTTGGTAAAGCCGCCATGAAGAAATCTACGCCGATCGAACGCGAATTCGGCGTACCTATTCCGGGCTCGGTCCTCGAGCGGGCGCAATGGACGCAAACCGCCCTGAAAAAGTTGCCGGCGACGGGGCCGCTCGATCTTAGCACGCTGTTCGGCCGGGCGGCGCCGCTCGTCGTCGATCTGGGCTGCGGCAATGGGCGATTCCTCCTGGGTTCGGCGCTGGCGCGGCCGGGGTTCGATCATATTGGTATCGACATTTTGCCGATGGTTCTTCGCTATGCGACGCGGCGCGGCAATCAACGCGGCCTGAAAAACCTGCGTTTCGCCGCGATTGATGGTCAGCGTTTTCTCGCGGATTATCTGACGCCGCGGAGCGTGCGGGAAATCCACTGTTATCATCCGCAACCCTATTACGACGCGTGTGACATCGGCAAACGCCTGTTGACGCCGGCCTTTCTGGCGCGGGTGCAGCTCGTCCTTGAAGCGGGTGGATTGTTCTTTGTCCAAACGGACAATGCGCCTTACTGGACTTATCTAAAGGGAACCTTGCCGGCGTTCTTCGACTTTCACGAACAAGTCGGTCCGTGGCCTGACGCGCCGAAAGGCCGAACGCGACGTGAAATCATTGCGGCCAAACGTCGCTATCCAATCTACCGCGGCCTTGGCGTGACCAAACCAATATCGAGCGAGGCAGCCATGGCGCTCGCCGCGGATCTGCCGATGCCGACCTTTGACGCCGGCCCGCGCCACAAGGATCTCGATGCGTTGGAACGCGAATAACGAGCTTTCGTAGCGACAAGCTGCCAGCTTGTCTGCTTTCGCTTCAGCACGCAAGCTGGCAGCTTGCGGCTACGGATTGGCGTCGTTCGGTTGCCCGCGTTCGACCCACCACACCAGCAAGCCGAGGGCGATCCAGCCGGCCAGTCCGATCGCAAAAACGACCACGCCTGCCAGGTTGCTCGCCAAGACGGCCGGCATTGCGGCAAGAACTCCGCCGTGGGCGTCGTTGGGCGCAATCGGCGCCGGCACTTGCTGCGCGTGATCGAATTGCTCGGGTGTCAGCTTGCGCGGGCCGCGTTCGTCGTCGGCCCGCGCCGGCCGTTGCAAGATTTCCGCCGCCTTGGCTTTGACGTTTTCGTCCTGTGGATCGAACGAGAGATCGTGGGCGAGCTGTCCGGTCCATTCCTTCGACCACTGAAACGGCAGCGGCGTGCCGAAGTATGCCTTGCGATCAAGCTCATCCTCGCATACGTGGCCGAGAGCGGCGATGCGGCCGAACAGGTCGTCTTCCTTCCATTCCGTCCCTTCGAACAACGCGCCGGCGCGGCGCAACTTGCCGAACAGGACGGCGATCTTCGGCTCGTCGGTCGCGCTCACGTCCTCGCCGAGGCCCCAGAGCGTCCAGCGTTCGCGCGGCCGTTGGGCGATGGACAGCACCAGGAGCTTCACTTCGCCGTCCGGCGTATGGTGCAATTGATGCCGCCGCCGATTGATCTTCGCAATCGCCGCCTCCGCTTTCGATTTGGCGATCGCGTTGGCGTCGTCGTCTTTCGATTCCAGGAGCACAACGGCGCACAGCGCGTTTGCCGTTTCGCGCATGATGTTTTGCCGCTGCGGCGATTGCAAGAGGTCGCCCATCGTGATCGTCGGATTGAAGGGCAACACGCGGTCGTCCGGCGCGATGAGCCAAAATTGCGGCACGCCCAAATTGGCGATCGGCTTCTTGTCCGGCGTCAGCGTCGTGGCGTCGGCGGATTGCGCGACGAGCACGATGTTGCTGTCGGCCATTTTGGACGCCAACTGGGCTTGCAGTTTCTTGACGGCGGGCGCGTTGACATCGGTCGCCATGAGGATGATGCGATAGGGCTTCGCCTCGACTTCGACAAAGCCGACTTCGCGGATGGAGTATTCCTGCGCGCATACCGGCGACGCAATGCCAAGAACGAACAACGCCCATACCAGCCAGGATTTTCGCATGGAGTACCCGCGGCGATGACGACGGAAATCTGTTCAGTCCATTATCATGAAACGCCGGCAAAGGAACCACCGATGAACGCGGATGAACTTGGAAAAACACGCCGAGCCGAAGCTTTGCACAAAAACTCAGCTTTGAACCACGGGGGGCACGGGGGTCACGGGGAAAAGCCAATCAGGATTCTAAACTGGGTTGTGCCTTCGATTCCAGTCACTGCCTGTGTGGGATTCCCCCCTGTTCCCCGTGCCCCCCGTGGTTCAAAGCTGCGTTTTGGTGCAAAGCTCGTTTCAAGAAAGAGTGCGGTCATTTCAGAATCGGCTCCAGTCGTTTCATTTTCGCGCTTGGTCTTTTCAAGATGGCTGCCGGTCGTTTCAAAAAAAACCGTGGTCGTTTCATTTTGGCCCCTGGTCGTTTCAAAACGGCCCCTGGTCTTTTCATTTTTGGACGCGGTCTTTTCAAAAAAAAGGCAGAGATTTCACCCTTTTTGGGGGGTCGTTTCACCTTGGTCGATGTTGTTTTGCCGATGCGGCGGCGCGGCATGGATAGCCAAATCAGTGCAACCACAAGCCCAATCATAACATCCGCGACTCAAAACGCGCAGGTTGGTTGCGGCCGGCCGCCGGCGCGGGTGTGGGTAGCGCATACCTCGTGAAACGACCGAGCCGTCGAGGCCGTGGTCGAATGGGGTTAACGCGCATTCTGAATACAGGTCGCAAATCTGAAAAACTCCGCGCTTTTTTTGGCGGCCGCCGAATCCGTGACCTACGCTTGCCCTAGGTGGGCAAACTCTGCCAATAGCAGGCCGGTGCGCCCACAACCCGTCTCGTCGCGAATTGTGGTTAAGAGTGGAGATTTACCTATGAGCGTGCATCAGCCCAATCATCAACGACGTTCGGGAACCGCCGCCGTCGAACTGGCGATCTGTCTGCCTTTTCTGCTCGTGATCGTCATGGGCATCTGGGAAATCGGCCGGATGGTGACCGTGCAACAACTCATCGCCAATGCCGCCCGGGAAGGCGGCCGGCAGGCGTCGGCGGGACAGGCCTCCAACGCAAGCGTGCGCCAATATGTCGTCAACTATTTGAACATGAATGGGCTCACCGGTGTGAATCTCAGCATGGTGACGATGGCCAATCTCACGGCCTCGGCCCGCTCGGAGCCGCCGACGGCCAATCAACTGGATCAATTCCGCGTCACCGTCACGGTCCCCTACAGCACGATTCGCTGGTCCACGCTGGCGCAGATCACGTCCACGACGACGATCACGGCTGCGGCGGATTGGTATTCGACGAAAGACCTGCCCGTCATTGTTCCCAACGTGATTCCGACGAATTGACTCGAATTCTCAAAGGCAAAGGGGCTTCCCCATGATACTCGCAACCCAATCTCGACAACCGCGACGCGGCGCCACGGCGGTGGAAATGGCCGCGGTCATCGGCGTTTTTATTTTGCTGTTGTTCGGCATCCTCGAATACTGCTTGATCATTTTCACGCAGAACGTGGTCGAGAACGCCGCCCGCGAAGGCTGTCGCGCTGCGATCGTGAATACGTCCCAAGGAACGCTGGTGAATGACACGAAGAACGTTGTCAAGAATTTCATGTTTGGGATCAACGACCGGTACCCCAACTACAGTTGCGAAGTTTATTTGGCCAACGCGACCGGCGCCAACATCGGCAGCGCGCCCAATGCGAAATTCGGCGAGTATGTGTGCGTGGATGTCAAGGTTGACTACAAGCCGATGACGCCGGGCTTGCTTTATTTGACGCAGTTTACGATTCGCTCCAAGTGCAGCATGGGGAGCGAAGCAAACTAAGAGCCTGAAACAGAATTGGGAGGGCGAGGCTCCTGCCGAGCCGCGAACCCGCAAGAAAAGCTGATTGCGGACGCCGATTCCGATGCTTCGGCTCGGCGGGAGCCTCGCCCTCCCGGTTAATTTTGTGCCAGGTTCTAAAGATTTTCGCTGTTTGCAGCATTCCGCCGGAGGAGTCGCACCGAACGGCTCGGCAACACCTCCGAACGGCCCGTCGCAAACGGCATGACAGAAAGTGGGTAACGCATGCGAATCCAACAACACTCGACGAAACGGCGCGGGGCCATCATTCCGCTCGTGGCCATTTGCCTGGTGGTGATCCTGGGCCTGGTGGCCCTGGCGATCGACATCGGCATGGTGGCGGTGGCGAAGACGCAGGCGCAGAACGCCGCCGACGCCGCCGCTCTGGCGGGCACGCGCACCTTCAATCAAAACACCGGTTACAACTTGAACAATGTGCCCAAGCAGGCGGTCACCACCGCAGTCGCCAACAAGTTGTTCAATGCGCCGTTCAAGGGCGATCCGAACAATATCGTCAATCCGGCCGCCGACATCTACACGTCCGGCGACGTGAAGGTCGAGGCGGGCGGTTATTATTACGTTTACAATGACGGCAATACGTCGCTGGAAGGCTTCAAGATGGCGTTTCCGCCGACCGCCAAGCCGGCGGCCGAGCCCTACACCGCGGTGCGCGTCACCATCACGACGACGAGCCCGATGTTCTTTGGCGGCGTTTTTGGTACGAGCCCGTTCAACGTGAAGGCGACGTCCGTGGCAGCGCATCGTCCGCGCGACGTGGTCATCGTCATGGATCTGTCCGGCTCGATGCGCTTCCAGAGCTGCCCGGGCGCCTATTTCAACGGCACCAACACCTATCCGCACTGGGGCCCGCGAACCCGCTCGTTCAACCCCGATCCGCTGTTCCCGAAGTTCGGGCACTACTCGGCGATCTCCACCGTCGCGTTCCAGGGCAGCGGCACCGGCACGACGGGCGCCGAGCAAATCGATCAGGCCAATATCTCCATCGACAACAACTCCGGCGCGGCGGTCCTCAAGGATTTCATGACGACCGGCTCGACGCTGGCGTTCCCCTATGACTCGGCGAAGGACACGCAAAATCTCACGCCGGGCGGCGACAATTTCCTGCAAGCGAGTTCCACCTACATCAAAACCGTCGGCGATTTCGTCGGCGCGACGCCGACGCCCGCTCAGGTGCTCGACTTCGAACGCGGCGTCACGGGCTACACCGGAACCTGGAACGGCTACAGCGAAGGCCCCGGCTACTGGGGCAAGACGTTCTTCATCTGGCCGCCGAACCCCGGCGGCTCCGACCTCGACGCCAGCGTCGCGGCCAATCACGCCGACAACGGCGCCAAAGATTGGCGGCAACGCTTCTTCTTCAAGAAGAGGACCAGCGACGGCGCGCTTTTCTGGCTCGACAACAACAACCTCCTGTTCAACACTGCCGCCGCGACTGGCACGGCGACCTCCGATGGCAGCGGCGTCACCCCCATCATGCGCCAGCCGAATCAAACACGCACCATCACCGAAAACGGGGTCGGCGTCAGCTACCGCGTGTGCATCAACTACGCCGCCATCTTCAAATGGCTGAAGACCACGCCGACCCATTTCCCCAACGCCATGACCACGGGCCGCATCAAGTTCTGGACTGCGATTCCTGATCCGACCGGCGACAGCGGCTTCAACAATCGATTCTGGACGCAGTATCCGATGACCGATCTCAACGAACGATTCTGGAAGGACTACGTCGATTTCATGCTCGGCTACGTGGAGAACGGCGTCAATACCTATGACAATAGCGACGGCACCAATCCCTTTACCTCGTATCTGGGCAACGGCGACATGTGGGCGTGGGGCACTCCGTTAAACACCACCAAACAGGACAGCAATTACGTCGCCACCGTCTCGAACTCCGGCGGCTACGCCACGGGCCACACGGGTTCGCTCGCCTTCGCCAACGTCAAGGACCTGGCCGGCGCGACGGTCGATCTGGCCGGACCGCAGCCGATCACCAACGCAAGCTTTGTCGCCCTACAGCCGGTCGTCATCACGTCGAACGGCCATGGCCTGGTGAACGGCAACATCGTCACGATCTTCGGCGTTGGCGGCGTTATTCTCGGGAACGTCAACAAAACGTGGACCGTCACCGTGGTTGACGCCAACAGGTTTAGCCTCAACGGCTCTACGGGCACCACCGGCGTCTATGTCGCAAACACCGGTTCGTGGATCCCGGCCATCACCGGCGCGAGCACCGCGTCGCCGATCGTCATCACGACCGGCGCGCCGCACAAAATGCCGCTCGGCGTCACGGGCACTGTCAACATCACCGGCATCAGCGGCAACCCGAACGCGTTGGGCAAGCACCACATCACCGTGATCAACGCGACTCAATTCAGCCTGACCGGCACCACCGGCGCCTCGGGTTTCACGATGAACGACACCTCATGGTGGGAACCGGTCTACTACATCCGCTTCGGCATGCAATCGACCGCCTATGAATTGAATCCCGCCCTCACCACCATCGGCACGCTGACCGCGACGCCCGATATCGCCCTGAAAGCCGCCGCTGCCGATGCGTCGGCCGTGAAGATCTACACGACGGTGCCTCGCTACATGAGCTACACCGACAATCCGTTTCGGCCGCGCCATCACTTCTGGTTCGGCCCGCAAACCTGGGTGGATTGGCTCGGCAACTACAGCGTCGGTACGCACAACGGCAAGAATTATCTGCGCTGGCCCGGCAATGTCCACGAAGCCCAGGCCTGGTCTTGCAAGGTCGGCATCTCCGCGGCCATCGACGACATCCGCAACAACCATCCGAACGATTTCGTCGGCATGACCTTCTTCTCGGCCCCCAGCTACAGCACCGGCGGCGGCGGCAATCACAACGTTGCCGTGGTTCCCCTGGGCCGCGAATATCAAAAGCTCAAGGATTCGCTGTGGTTCCCGCCGTCCACCGTCGCGGGCATCGTCTCGACGATCACGCCCTTCGACCCCGATTTCCAAAACGTCCCCAGGGCCCGTGGCGGCACGTGCCCAGGCATGGGTATGATGCTGACTTATAACTTGCTCGGCTCTTCGTTGACGAACTTGCGCAATTACCCGACCAACGTCGCCTACCGCGGCTACGTGGGCGGCCTGGGACGCAAGGGCTCCAACCGGCTCGTCATCTTCGAAACCGACGGCGCTCCCAACACCCGCGCCGTCCGGACCATCACCAGCGCCGGCGCCAACTCCTATTATCCGGTTCGCTTGAAGGACCCCGGCGATATCACCAACAGTTCCAATGAGTTCCCCACCGGCGGGTCCTACGCCGAAGACGAAGTCTTCGCCATGGTCACGCAAATCTGCGCTCAAACGACCGCCACGCCCCCCGGCTACTCGACGGCCCGCAAGCCGGCTCAGGTGTTCGCGCTCGGTTATGGCACGCTCTTCGATCCGGGCATCTCGTCTCCGGCCCAGGCCCCCGCCTTGGACTTCTTGCAAGGCGTGCAATATCGTGGTAACGTGTCTACAACGTCCGGAGGCGCGACGTTCCCCAACTGGCAGCGCATTTACGGAACCTCGGCCCAGAAGGAACAGCGCATCCGCGACGCGTTTACCGCAATCATGCAGGCGGGAGTGCAAGTTTCACTCCTCGAATGACCATGGATAAACAACCGTTCGTCCAATTCATGGAGGTGGTCAAGGAATATTCCAAAGGGATGTTCCGCTCTGACCGCCTCCGTGCTGTTGACGGCGTCAGCTTTCAGGTGGAGCCGGGCGAGGTGTTCGGCCTGCTCGGCCCCAACCGCGCCGGCAAAACGACGCTCGTCAAACTTCTGCTCGCATTGTGTCGGCCGACCGCGGGCCAGGTCTTGCGTTTCGGCCGGCCAAGCAGTGAGCGCGACACGCTCAAACGCGTCGGCTACATTCACGAAAACCAGGCGTTCCCGCGCTACCTGACCGCTCGCGCGCTGCTCGAATACTACGGCGCCTTGAGCTTGCTGACGGAGCCCGTGGTCAAACAGCGCGTGCCGACGCTTCTGGAACGCGTCGGCCTGGCCGATCGCGCCGAGGAGCCGATCTCGCGCTTCAGCAAAGGCATGGTCCAGCGTCTCGGCGTCGCCCAGGCATTATTGAACGAGCCGGACTTGCTGGTGTTCGATGAGCCGAGCGAAGGTCTCGATCAGCCGGGCCGGCAGATGGTGCGCGACGTGGTCAGGACGCAGAAACAACAGGGCAAGTCGGCGCTCTTCGTGTCGCACGTCTTGAACGAAGTCGAGCAGATTTGCGATCGCGTCGGCGTCATTGTCGCCGGCAAGCTCGCGTTCGTCGGCCCCCTCGCGTCACTGTTGAAGAACCCGAAAAACGGCACAGCGCGCACGTTGGAAAACGCCCTGCAAAGTTACTATTCCGTTTAGTTATCCCGGCGAGCCGAGCCCCGTAAGGGGCCGGTTGAGCATACCGTTGCTGACTAAACCGGCCCCTTACGGGGCTCGGCTCGCCGGGTTGTAAATGAGACCATCCCCATGGACGCTCCCGCAGTAATCTACGCATTGCGCTGGCTGATCCACGACAC
>DAIOGM010000054.1:0-5055 GCA_036745215.1 Gemmataceae bacterium | reverse complement strand
CAAACGCTCACGAGCCGGGTGTTTTGGATCCTGCTGGGCTTGAGCGCCATTTGCATCGTCTTCTGCCTGGGCGTCAGCGTCGAAGGCGGCGCCGTTCGCGACATCGACGGCGGCAAAGAGCTATTCGACCTGACGGGCAAGCAGCTCACCGGTCAAAAAACCGGCCGCATGTCGCTCCTCTTTGGGCTTTTTCCTCTCGAATTCAGCCGCACCGCGGAGGCGCAAACGCACTTCATTCTGGGCATTTTCGCATCCTGGATCGGCGGCCCCATTGGCGTTCTGATTGCCCTCGTTTTCGCCGCCGGCTTCGTGCCGGAATCGTTGCACCCGAGCGCCGCGTCCGTGTTGCTCGCAAAGCCGGCGCCGCGCTGGCTCGTACTGTTGGGCAAGTACGTCGGCGTCGTTTGCTTCATCGCCTTGCAAATGACGATTTTCTTCGTCGGCACCTGGCTCGCCCTGGGCATTCGCACCGATGTCTGGCACGGCCAATATTTGCTCGGCATCCCGATCATGACGTTTCATTTCGCCGCCGTCTTTGCGTTCTCGATCCTGATCGCCGCCCTGACGCGCAGCACCATGGCCTGCGTCGTCGGCGGCGTCTTGTTTTGGATTGTCTGTTTCATGGTCAATTACGGCCGGCATTTCGTCGTCGTCCATGAGTTTCTCGATCCCAGCGGCACGCCGTTGCCGCAGTTCACCGTGCTCCTTTCCGAACTCGGCTACTGGCTCCTGCCGAAGCCGATCGATTTCACGATCATGTTCGAGAAGTCGCTCAATCTCGGCGACAACATGGCCGGCATGTCCGAGGACAAGCACATCGCCATGATGATGTCAAAGGACCTCTTCCATCCGATCGCGTCGGTTCTTTCGTCGTGCATCTTTCCCATCTTCGCACTCTGGGCCGCGGCGTCCCAGTTGGCACAAACCGATTATTGAGCCGTGGCGACAAGCTGCCAACTTGTCTGCGTTTAGTCTCAGCACGCAAGCTGGCAGCTTGCGGCTACGAAAACACACTGCTTGCGTTTAGCGCTCGCATGGCGCCATGCGAGCGCTAAACGCAAGCGGCCGATTAATCGGCCTTCGGAAAAATCCCCATCACGTTGTACCCGCAATCCACATACAGCACATGCCCCGTGATCGCCGACGCCAGCGGGCTGCACAGAAACGCCGCCGCGTTGCCGACTTCCTCCGCAGTTATGGCGCGCGGCAACGGCGAACACGCCGCCGCGTGGCCGATCATCGAATCGATATCGCCGATCGCCGACGCCGCCCGCGACGCATAGGGCCCCGCCGAGATGATGTTGACGCGAATGTTCTTCGGCCCCAGATTGCTCGCAAGCTGCTTGGCGTCGATTTGCAGCGCCGCCTTCGCCGTGGACATGCCGCCGCCATAATGCGGCACCACGCGATCGCCGCCCAAGTAACTCAGCGCGATCGCCGACGCCCCATCCGGCCGATTTTCCATGTACGGCTGCAACGCCTTCAGCAATGCGGTCAAGGAATAAGAGCTGATGCTGAGCGCCGTCAGATACGCCTTGCGCGTGGTATCGACGGCCTTGTTCTTGATCTCCGGGCTGAACGCGATGCTGTGCACGAAGATATCGACGCCGCCGAACTCCTTGCCGACGGCCGTCGCCAAGCCTTGGATCGAGTAATCGCCGTGCTTGGAAAAGCGTTTGTCGCCGAGCGTCTTTTCATCGACGTCGCCCATCGTGTCGTACGACACATCGCACGGGATCACCTTCTCGACCTTGAGTTCGCCGGCGCCGTAAGGAAGCTGGCGTGAATCCTTGTCGAGATCGCGTTCGAGGATATTGGTGACAACGTTGGTGAGCCGCGGATGCGTCGCAAAGACGAGCCGCGCCCCGGCGGCGGCGAGCGCCTTGCTGATGTGCCAGGCGAAGCCGCGGTCGTCGCCGACGCCGGCGACGAGTGCGATTTTTCCTTTGAGATCGATGGGAATCATGACAACCACTCCTCTCGCCGCTATTGAGACGCACGGTGTTTCCCGTAGGACGGACATTCCTGTCCGTCGAAGCAAGGACGGACAGGAATGTCCGTCCTACGGGTATGGTATGGTTTCGCGCGTCGGTCGCCCTAACGGATGATTGGTCTACCAAAAGCGGAAAAATCGGGCAAGGGAAGCCGGCCGATTCTTGCGTTTTGCCGCGCCGTTGGCTAAGGTGAGTAGATGCCGCGACGCGACGCGCGTCGGGGGACCAGGAGGAGCCGCAGCATGAAACATCTCGTCGCGGTTTGCGTCACGTTGCTGATGACGCCGTTCGCGCACGCCGGCGCCACTCTTAAAGATGCGCGCAAGGAGTTGCAGCAAGGCTACTACGCGGAAGCCCGCGCGACGTACGAATTGCTCGTCAAGGACGCCAAGACGCGCCTGCCCGCGACGTTCGGCTTGAGCAAAACGCTGCAATCGATCGGCGAATACGACAAAGCCCAGCAAGTCGTTGAAACGCTTCTCAAAGACGAACCGAAGAACACCGACCTGATCGCGCGTGTCGCCGAGTTGCACTACTTGCATGGCCGCTGGGAGCAAGCCGAGAAAACCGCCGACGCGGCGCTCGCGATCAACAAGGACCACTATCTGGCCCGCTGGGTGCTCGGCCAAATCTATCGCGACCGCGGCGAGACGGACAAGGCCGACGAGCAATTCCTCTGGTTCATCCGTACGTCGCAGAAGGTCGATTTGACGGACCCCGACGATCTGCGCATCTTCGGCCTCGCCGGGCTGGAGCGTGCCCGCCTTCACCATCTTGCCGATGAAGTACAAACCGTCATCGATCATTACTTCCGCGCCAAGGCCATCAAGGACGACAAGCTCTACTGGGAAGGCGAATACGAAGCCGGCCGAGTGTACTTGGAGAAGCACAACAAGCCCGGCGCGTTCCGCGCCTTCAGCGCCGTGATGGCGATCAATCCGCTGGCGCCGGAGGTGCTGGTCGCCCGGGGCATGATGGCGGCGAGCGGCATGGAGTTCAAGGAGGCGGAGACGCGTGCCTTGCAAGCGCTCAAGATCAATCCGCGTTACGTGCCCGCCTTGCAACTGATGTCCGACGTGCACTGGTTCTCCAACGAAACCGCCGAATCGATGAAGCTCCTCGCGAAAGCGCAGGCCATCAACCCGCGCGAAGAAAGCACGCTGGCCCGCGTTGCTGCCTGCCATTACGCCGAACGCAAGATGACGGACTTCGACGCCATCGTCAAAACGGTCATCAAAAACAATCCGAAGTGTTACACGTTCTACAGCGAACTCGCCGGCCTGCTCGAACAGCGCAAGATGAACGCCGAAGCCGAGCGTTTTTACAACATCGCCATCAAGATGCAGCCAAAATTCCCGGAAGCCCAGGCCGGCCTCGGCATGCTCTACATGCGCATGGCCAAGGAATCCGAAGCACGCAAGGTCCTCGACCTCGCCGCGGATGCCGATCCGTTCAACGTGCGGGTGTACAATTCGCTGCTCGTCCTCAAGCACCTCGACCGATACGATGCCAAGGAGACCGAGCACTTCATCATCCGCTACGACAAGAAAACCGACGAAGTGCTGGCGAACTTCATGGCCATCTATCTCGAAAACATTTACAAGGAGCTGGCGGATCAGTTCGACTATCGACCGAAGGGGCCGTACCAGATTCAGATCTTCAATAATCATGAAATGTTCGCGGGCCGAGTGATCGCCTTGCCCGACTTGCACACGATCGGCGCCTGCACGGGACCGCTGGTGGCGATGGATTCGCCGAAAGCGAAGGGGCTCGCGCGGATGTTCAACTGGAACCGCGTCATCCGGCACGAACTGGTGCACGTCTTCAACTTGCAGCAGACCAAGGCGCAGGTGCCGCACTGGTTCACGGAAGGCCTGGCCGTGCGTTACGAAGGCCCGAACATTCCGCCGACGTGGAACACCTTGCTTGCCGAGAAGTTCCATGCGGACGACCTGCTCAATCTCGACAACATCCTCCTCGGCTTCATTCGCCCGCGTTCGCCGCTGCAATGGCAACAGGCGTATTTGCAGAGCCTTCTCTACGTGCAATACCTCACCCAGACGCACGGCGAGAATTCGATCGGCAAGATGCTTGCGGCCTTTCAGGAAGGGCTTGACACCGGCCCCGCGCTGGAAAAAGCGTGCGGCGTCAAGAAAGCCGATTTCGAAAAAGGATATCGCGCATTCCTCGCGGAAAAAGTAAAGAACCTTCCCGTCCCCGCAGCGAAGCAAGAAAAGACGCTCAAGCAACTCCGCGCGGCGAATGAAAAAACCCCGGACGACATCGACATTGCCGCTCAACTTGCCGAGGCGAGCTTTAACGTCGGCAAAAAACGCGAAGCCAAAGATTTGTCCGAAAAGGTTCTCGCCAAGGAGCCGCGCAATCCGACGGCCGTTTATGTGAAGGCGCGTCTGCTCCTGGATGAAGGCAAGGCCGATCAAGCCGCGTCGTTTCTGGACGGAATTGCCAGGGACGACCTCAAGGACTCCAAGCCGCTCAAGCTGCTGGCGCTGCTTCAGTACAACTCCAAGAAGTTTCCGCAGGCGGCCGTCACGCTCGAACGCGCTCGTAAAATTGATCCTCACGATCCGCACTGGACCAGGGAATTGATGAAGGTCTATATTCAGACCAAGGAGAAGGAAAAGCTGCTCGAGATATTCGAGGAAGTTGCCCGCACCGACCCCGATGAATTGTTACCGCGCAAGACGCTCGCCAAGCACAATCACGACCTGGGCAAGCACATGGAAGCGGAGAAGTATGCACGGATGGCGCTGGAGATCGATGTTACGGATCGGGAATGTCAGCGGATCATCGTGGAGTCGTTGACGGCGCTCAATCGCCAGGAAGAGGCGGATCGGTTGCGCAAGATTTTTGATCTTTGACGTCGGCGAGCCACGGGGTTTATCCCCGTGGAACGGGCGTCCATTCCACGGGGATAAACCCCGTGGCTCGCAAAGACCTGGAAACCGCATGACCCTGGACGAACTGCAGCGCCTGATCCGCGACACCTACGGCGCCAAGGACGAAAGCCGCGGAACCGAAGGCACGTTCATGTGGTTGA
>DAIOGM010000053.1:3328-25278 GCA_036745215.1 Gemmataceae bacterium | reverse complement strand
ATCCTCCACACAGCTCATCCCCTAGTTTTTCAACACTAGTGAGTTCGGTCCTCCATTGGGTTTTACCCCAACTTCAACCTGGCCATGCGTAGTTCACGTGGTTTCGCGTCTACCGCACTGGACTGAACGCCCTATTCAGACTCGCTTTCGCTTCGGCTTCACCACAAAGTGGCTTAACCTTGCCCATCACGGTAAGTCGCCGGATCATTATGCAAAAGGCACGCCATCACTCTTCGTCAACCCTCCGCTCTATGCTCCTTCAAATGCATTGACAATTGACAATTATCAATTGACAATTTCCAATTGAAATACCAATCCAACCAACGAAATCCGTCAGCTTAGATTGCATTTCCAATTGTCAATTGGAAATTGTCAATTATCAATTGTCAATGCATTTGGTGAGCAGAGAGCGGAAGGTTGACTAAACGAGCTCTGACCGCTTGTAGGCATGTGGTTTCAGGTTCACTATCCTCCCCTTGTCGGGGTTCTTCCCACCTTTCGCTCGCGCTACTTGGTTCGCTATCGGTCGCCAGGGAGTACTTAGCCTTGCGAGATGGACCTCGCAGATTCAGACTCACTTTCACGTGTTGAGTCTTACTCAGGGACCGGATCGTCCGCTTTCCCCTTTCGCATACGGGACTATCACCCGCTCTGGTCAGGCTTTCCAGACCTGTTCTGCTAAGGTACTCGCTTTCTAAACACCGGCCCTACAACCCCTCCGGGGCAAGCCCCAAAGGTTTGGGCTATTCCGCTTTCGCTCGCCGCTACTGACGGAGTCGCTTTTGCTTTCTTTTCCTAGGGGTACTGAGATGTTTCAGTTCCCCCCGTTCGCCACTTGGTGCTATGGATTCACACCAAGCTAATTCGGGAATCTCGGGATCAACTCGCGTTTGACCAATCCCCCGAGCTTATCGCAGTCTTCCACGCCCTTCATCGCCTCCTGGCGCCAAGGCATCCCCCACACGCCCTTAGTAGCTTGGCCGCATTGATCGACCCCTTGAATGAACGCTCCGGTCGCTTACGCTCCCGGCTCGCCGTACAAGAATGCGATCATGCTCCGCTACCGTCCTGTTGGTGCATAACCAACAGAAGTTAGTAACGAATTGATCTTTCGTTTCTCACGACGCATACAGAGAATCACTTTGACTTCTACCCCCAAGAATCGCTTACGCTCATCTTGGGGCTTGAAGATGCAACTCTTTCCGCTGCCTAGTTGTCAAAGAACGACCTGGCGGGATCCCAGAGGAATCCGTTGCAACCATTCGAACAATCCTTTTCAGGAGATTGCCGCGAATCGGGCTGACCAGGAGCGGACGCACATTTTTTAGAGATGCGCCGGCTCGCAGTCAGACACTCGTTTCATCCCAGAGGTTCGGAGTGCCTCACCTCTGGGCTTCCATTTATCGAGATTTTTCCTTCGATCCTTTACAATTTTGTGGAGACGAAGGGGATCGAACCCTCAACCTCCGGCTTGCAAAGCCGGCGCTCTCCCAGTTGAGCTACGTCCCCGACGATCACTCCAGTCGCTTACGCTCCTGGCTCGCCGAATGGGTGCACATGGATTCGAACCATGGACCTCAGCCTTATCAGGGCTGCGCTCTAGCCAACTGAGCTATGCACCCCGATTCGTCAAACAAAAAAGCCAAACCGCGTTGGTTTGGCTCTATCCGAGCAACACGGATGGGATAGAGCGTCAAGCCGTCGAAATAATCGCGATTCGGTTCAGCATGGTTTTGACGAGACCTTGGGTTTGAATTTCGCCAGCCAACTATGCGAATGAAATTATAGACGCGCAGTGCGGGGTGTCAACATCAGCAAAAAATATTTTCACGCGGCCAGGCGGCGGCGTTGACCGAACGCGGCCAGGTCGGCGTCCACCATCAGATGCACCAGCTGCCGAAAGGTCGTCTGTGGCTGCCAGTTGAGCACGCGGTTCGCCTTGCTCGGATCGCCGATCAGCAGGTCAACTTCGGTGGGACGGAAAAACTTCGGATCGATTTCGACATATTTCTGCCAATCGAGGCCGGCGCGATCGAACGCGATTTCCACGAACTCACGCACGCTGTGCGTCTCGCCGGTCGCGATGACGTAATCGTCCGGCTTGTCCTGCTGCAGCATGAGCCACATCGCTTCCACGTATTCGGCGGCGTGCCCCCAGTCGCGGCGCGCGTCGAGATTGCCGAGCATCAGCTTGTCTTGCAGGCCGGCTTTGATTTTCGCGACGGCGAGCGTGATCTTGCGCGTGACGAAGGTTTCGCCGCGGCGCGGCGATTCGTGATTGAAGAGAATGCCGTTCGAAGCGTGCAGGCCGTAGCTTTCGCGGTAGTTCAGCGTGGTCCAGTAGCCGAACACCTTCGCGACGCCGTACGGGCTGCGCGGATAAAACGGCGTCTTCTCGGATTGCGGCACCTCGAGGACTTGGCCGAACATCTCGCTGCTGGACGCCTGATAAAAGCGCGGGCGGATGCCGGCTTTCATGATCGCTTCCAGCAGGCGAAGGACGCCCATGGCGGCGGTGTTGCAGGTTTGCTCGGGAACGTCGAAGCTGAGGCGCACGTGGCTCTGGGCCGCAAGATTGTAGACTTCGTCGGGCTGCACCAGACTCATGAGGCGAAGGAGCGAGAGCGAATCGCCGAGATCGCCGACGTGCAGAAAGAATCGTTTGTTTAACAGGTTGGGATTGTCGCACAGAGCGTGGATGCGTTCGGAGCGCGACGGCGAATCGCGGCGAATCAGGCCGTGCACCTCGTAGCCTTTGTTCAACAGAAGCTCTGCTAAATACGATCCATCCTGGCCGGTCAGGCCGGTGATGAAAGCTCGAGGCATTTTGAATCTCCGCACGACATTTAAGAAGATCGGCCGCGTGAACGTAGCAACAGTTGCGAAAAAAACCAATAGGAACTAATCGGTAGTTCTGGGCTGCAAACTGACGTGGACTTTTTCCGATTTTCCGGCGATAGCTGATCGGGACCGATTGTTACCAAAGGATTGGCCAGCCAATCCGAATTAAACATTTGTACATGGGAGCGGCCATGAAATCCGTCGGCAAGCCCAAGAGCGGTCATTCGATCCCCGTCGGCGATTTGCGTCTCGGCGCCCTGGAAAAACGCTATTTGAACGAAGTTCTGGATAGCAACCGGCTATCGCACGGCCCGTTCTCCGAGAAATTCGAGACACGGTTCGCCCAGGAGCATGACTGCAAGTTCGCGGTGTTTTGCAATAGCGGGACGAGCGCCCTGCACATCGCGCTGGCGGCGCTCAAGGAACGGCATGGTTGGGACGACGGCGACGAGGTGCTCGTGCCGTCGGTGACGTTCATCGCAACGAGCAACATCGTTCTGCACAACAATATGAAGCCGGTGTTCGTGGACGTGCATCCCCGCACCTACAACATGGATCCCGACAAGATCGAAGAGAAAATCACGAAACGAACGCGCGCGATCATTCCCGTTCATCTGATGGGCCTGCCGGCGGACATGGCGCCGATCATGGAAATCGCTCAGCGACACGGGTTGCGGATCATCGAGGATTCTTGCGAGACGATGTTCGCGCGCTATCGCGGCCGCATGGTTGGATCTCTCAGCGACATCGCGTGCTTCTCGACGTACATCGCTCATTACATCGTGACGGGCATCGGCGGCCTGGCGACGACGAATGATCCCGAGCTGGCGGTGATGCTCAAGAGTCTGATGAACCATGGCCGAGACAGCATTTATCTGCACATCGACGATGACAAGGAATGCGCGCCGGACAAGCTGTTCCAGATCGCGGCGCGGCGATTCAATTTCGTTCATCTGGGGCACAGCTTCCGCTGCACGGAGATGGAGGCAGCGATTGGGCTGGCGCAGCTCGAAGAAAAGGATGCGAATATTGCGCGTCGCAAGGCGGTAGCGCAGCGCTACCTCGAACGACTCGCACCGCTTTCGTCATTCCTGCAGTTGCCGTACACGCCGCCCGAGCACGACCATGTATTCATGCTGTTTCCGATCGTGGTTCGCGATGGCGACAAGCGGGAACTCATCAACTTCCTCGAAAGCAATGGCATTGAAACGAGAGATCTGCTGCCGCTTCTGTGTCAGCCGATTTATCGCAAGCTGTTCGGCGATCTGGAGCCGCAGTATCCAGTGGCGCAATGGCTCAATCGCGGCGGGTTTTATATCGGCAGCCATCAGCACATTGATGATGACGCGGTCGATTATGTCGTGAGCAAGTTTTTCGAGTTCTTCGAAGCTCGCGGGCGGAAATCGCTTGCGGCGTAGGAATCTTTCTCCCCTCTCCCCCGGTACTCCGGGGAAGAGGGGAGAATACGGCTTGCAACGATGTGGAACAAAACCAGCCTGGCGTGGTTTTTTTGCTGCGGCATCCTGTCAACGGCATGGTGCTGGACGGCCGCGCATGCGATCGGTCCGACGTATGATGAGCCCTTCTACATTCAAGCCGGCTTGAAGAACTGGCACGATCTCAATCATCGCGAATTGTTGACGCAAGGGACCATGCCGCTGCCCGCGGAAGTGCAGACGTTGCCGTTGCGGGTAGCCGAAGTGTTTGGATCGGTTGACATGGAGCAGGACCGGCTCGCATGGCTGCCGATCGCGCGGATGGCGAACATTTCGTTCTGGTGGATGCTGCTGTGGGGCTCGTTTCGACTCGGCTGGATTTACGGCGGCAGCCGCGGCGGTTGTTTGGCGACGGCGCTGGTGGCGAGCGAGCCGATTCTCTTGGGTCACGCCAGTCTGGCGGCGACCGATATCGCTTTCACGGCTTGTCTGATCGCGCTTTTGGCAATTTTTCGTGCCCGACGCGACGAGCCGACCTGGCAGCGGCGGTTGTTGCTGCCGGCGGTATTCTTCACGTTGACGTTCCTCGCCAAGGCGTCAGCCATGCTGTTCACGCCGATGTGCTTGCTCATGGTGGAACTGGAGCGATTGTGGAGCGCCGGATGGCGGCCATGGAAATCTGACCAATCCCCCGACGAAAAATGCGGTTGGCGTCCCGTTCTGGAGTCCGGGCGAGATCTTCTGGTTATCGGTGCGCTGGGCATTGCGTTGTTGTTCATCGTGTGTCCGCGCTGTTTGCGCGGGCTGCTTTACATCGTGCGCCACCAGGCCAATTGTGATGCCGCGAGCTTCTTGTGCGGCGAAGTGCGTTCCGCCGGCTTCCGCTATTATTTCCTGGCGGCGCTGGCGATCAAGTTGGCGTTGCCGGTCTTTGTTTTGATCGCGGTGCTCTTGGTGCTGCGGCCGCGGTATTTGCTGTGCGGCGCGTTCCTGGCGGCACTTGGCTTGCTTGCCTTGACGCCGGGGTTTCGATTGCAAATCGGCGTGCGTTATGTGTTGCCGATTGCGGTCCTGACGCTGATCGCCGCGTCGGCGGGGTTCGCGCGGCTGTGGATGGAGCAGCCGGCCGGTTGGCGACGTCATCTGCCGGGCGGCTTGGCACTGGCACTGGTGCTTTGGTCCGGCATCAGCAGTTTCCTGGTTTGGCCGCACGGCATCTGCTACACCAACGAAATCTGGGGCGGCACGTCGCAAGGTTATCGTGTGCTGAATGATTCGAATTACGACTGGGGCCAAGGTCTCGTCGAACTCGCGGCCTGGCAACGAGAGCACCCGGAGGCGCCGCTCGACGTTTGCTATTTCGGCACCGATCCGGAGTTAACTCGCTTGCCCATTCGCTCATTTCCGCCGGCCGAGCTGATCACGAAAGAGCGAGCCCAGGATGCCAGCCGCGGCGGGTTCCTGGCGGTGAGCACCAACTATTGTGCAATCGCCCCGGCTACCCATTTTCTGCGCACGACGACGCCGTATGATCGGACGATGACGTTCCTGATTTTTGATTTTCGGCCGAGTGTCGATCAAGCTAAACGTTAGCCGTCGAAGTTGAAGAACTCCAGCGGACCACGGCGAGCGTCGAGCCGTCAGGCCGACGTGTTGGTGTGCACGTCGGGCGTCTCGTATCCACGTCGGGCTTACGCCCCGACGCTCGCCGGCTCCGATACGAAACTGACCTTTCCTTTTTGAAATCCGCCGTTATAAGGCTTCCCATTCGAATAGAACAATCGGCCGAAACGAACGCGCGCCGCCGCGGGATGGGGCATTGCGCCGTTTCGGTCCATCGTTGGCTCCGAGTTGGGGATGAGGAGCGTGCCATGCGTTATTCCTGGCGTTTATTTATTTGGACAATGTTGTTCGGCGTCAGCCCATTGGCCGGCTGTCATCAATTGCCGGCCGACAAGTCGGTGCAGGACTTGCGTCCGATTCAATCGAAGGACGGCGTTTCGGCGAAGCAACCATTGACGGCGCCGGAGATTGGGCAAACCCTTGTCGCACAAGCGAAGTTGCTCGAGGACGCCCGCAAGACCGTCGAAGCGATGGCGATGTACGAAAAGATGCGCACGACCGAGCCCGCTCAGGCCTGGCTCGCGACCAAGAAGATCGCACAGCTTTATTTGCGCACGAACGAACTGGATCGCGCCGAGACCGAGTATCGGCTGATCTTGCAAAATAGCCCGCGCGACGTGGACGCTCTGTTTGCGATGGGCGACATTGCGTGCCGGCGTGGCCATTACGCGATCGCCGATCGGTTCCTGCGTGAAGCGTTGGCGGTGCAGCCGGAACATGCGGAGGCGCTGGTATGCCTGGCCATGGCGCAGGCGCATAACGGCGATTATCAGGGCAGCATCGATTCGTTCAAGAAGGTCAAAGGCTTCTCGGAAGCGGAAGCGTATTGCGAGGTCGCGTTCGTCTTGAATCTGCAAAAGAAGCATGAGGATGCGTTGCGAGCGTATCAGACGGCGCTCACGCACGATCCGCGGCTCGACAAGGCGCGCAACGAGATGGCCAGGATTTATCAGGAGAATCCGACGCTGACAGCGCGAACGACAACGCCGTTCCGCGTCGAGAAGCGCGGCGCCGTCGAACTGGAGCCAGCGCCGGCCGTTCAGAGCGAAGGCACGGAGCGGCTCATGATGCAGCGGCCCGCGCTGCCGCCGCTTGCGGATGTTGATCGAATCGAATGGACTTCCAAGAAAAAGTAAACATGTCGAGCCGAGTTACGTAAGGAGCCGGTTGACTCAACCGGCCCCTCACGGGGCTCGGCTCGCCGTCAAACTCGCGCGATAACTTGTCGATCTTCTTCGCGTCCTTCTTCTTCGGCGCGACTTCCTTGCCCTTCCACCAGTCGGGGCCTTCCGCTTCGATCTCAGCGTTCAACTTTTTCAACGCCTGCTTCATGGCCTCGAATTTTTGTGGCTCTTTCGCGACCAGATCGTCCGTTTGCTTCACGTCGGTCTTGAGGTTATACATCTCGAACTTGGTCAATTCCGGATTCGCGAGAATCGTGTGATCGCCGACGCGCATCGCGATCTTGAACTCCTCCGGCGCGATCGGACAGCGCCAGTACATCGGCCCCTTTCGCTCGATCTCCTTTCCTGAAAACGCCGGCACGAAGCTCACCGCGTCAATCACGCGATCCTTCGGCGGCGGCGTCCGCGTGATCTTGCACAGCGTCGCGAAAATGTCGGTGCCGACGACCGGCTGATCGCTTGTCTTGCCCGCAGGCACGTGGCCCGGCCAGCGCACCATGAACGGCACACGGATGCCGCCTTCGTACACCGAACGTTTGCGGCCGCGCAGGCCGCCGGTGGAGCCGCGCGTGCGCATCTTCAGGCCGTTGCCTTCGGGACCGTTGTCGCTGGTGAAGATGACGATGGTGTCGTCCGCGAGATTCATTTTCGCGAGCGCCTGCATCAGTCGGCCAAACGCGTCGTCGGCCTGCGTGATGTTGCCGTGATGCTGGGCCTTGTCGGGATCGCTCTTGATGAGGTCGGGATAGTTGGCCTGAAACTTCGGATCGCTCTCGATCGGCAAGTGCGGTTCGTGGAACCAGACCGATAACAAGAACGGCTTGTCCTTGTCGCGTTCTTTTTCGAGCCATTGAATCGCTTCATCGACGATGATCTGCGACGAGAAGCCCTTGACCTCGCCAATCGCCTTGCCGTTGCGGACGTAGTTGTTGGGATTCTTGTGGCTCGGCGCGGCGTTGTTCTGCGTCGCGAGCCACCAGTCGTAGCCGTGATCGTTTGGCTGCGGCTGCTTGGGATTGTTGAACATGCCGTTCAAGTGCCACTTGCCGACGTGGCAGGTCGCATAGCCGAGGCGGCGCAGCAAGGTGGCAATGGTGATCTCGGAGGTGCGCAGGTGCACTTCGCTGTTTTCGGGGATCCAGTTGAAGACGCCATTGCGATACGGCGTGCGGCCCGTGAGGATGGCGGAGCGCGACGGCGAACAGACGCCGCTCGCGGAGTAGCCTTGCGTGAAGCGCATGCCTTGCGTCGCGAACTTGTCGAGGTTCGGCGACTTGATGACCGTGTTGCCGTAACACGCGAGATCGCCGTAGCCCATGTCGTCGGCGAGGACGATGACGATGTTGGGGCGTTTTGTTTTTGGTTCCTGTGCCACGGCGGGAACCGTGACGATGGATACCAATGAAACGATCGCCAGGCAAACTCGAATGCGCATTAGAAGACTCCGGGGAGCCGCCGAGTTCATATCGGCTGATTTTTTACACCATATCTAGTGACCTGTCACAACCAAGATGTCGGGAGGGCGAGGCTCCTGCCGAGCCGCGAAGCCGCTGGATGCTCACGGCTCGGCAGGAGCCTCGCCCTCCCGGACATCCGATATTTGAGCTGTGACAAGGCCCTAGGGAATGGGAAACGGAAAGATGACGCCGGGCGGCCCCGCGATTGCCAGCGATTGCAGCCGGCGTGCCTCGCGGCGCACCTGCAAATCGCTGTCGGCGCGAGCTTGGCCGAGCAACGTGCTTACCTTGAACAAGCTTTGGCCGAGCTGTTCGTGCAGCGCTTGCCACTCCCCTTCGAACTTGCCGTCCGGCGGTTGCACGATGGGCAATACTTGCAGCAACCCCTGCATCGGCTCCAGGACGCCGAGCGCGCTTCTGCGCTCCTTGGCGTCCTTCAATTTCAGGCCCTTTTCCACCGCGTCCAGCCGGGCGGTCAGTTGTTTCGAAATCGCCAGGGCGGCGTGGTACTTTGGCTTGGTCGCCAGCAACGGGAACACCCTGGCGAGCGTGTGCGTAATCGCCCGGCTCGCGTCGGCGTCGGCTTTTGGCCAATCCTTCTGCAACGCTTCAACCAGCTTCGTCGGATCGTCCAGCGTTGCCTTCGGATAGGACAGCGTTTTGCGAACCACCTCGTCATGCTTCTTGTAAAACTCCAAAACGGCCGGGTAACTGCCGACCGGATCGATGAAGGCAATGGTCTCGATGGCGTTGCGGCGACGTTCCTTGATCTCGGCAGCTCGAAAGAGCGCGGGCACCGCCGACTTGGCGTCGGACCCCATCTGCGCCAGGAATACACAGGCGGTTTCCCAGTTGCGCCCCACCTTGTCCGTGGCCGCGAATTCCGCCAACACCGTCGCCGCCTCGGGACCGGGGGCCGTGGCGAGCGCTTGAATGGCGCTCGGCGCCAACACCGGGTCGCGCAATAACGGCGTCACCTTTTGCACGGTCTTTTTCGGATCGGGTCGGCTCGCCGTTTGAAACGCGTTGAGCAGGTTCATGCGCACTTCCGTCGACTTGTCATCCAGTCCGTCCAGGATCGCTGACCCAAGATCCGCGACACTTCCCTGGATCTGCGAAAGACCGATGGACGCTTGCAGCCGTTCCTCCGCCTTGTCGCCTTTGAGACCGGCGAGCAATACGGGCGCGACTTGTTTGCTGATTTTCTGCGGGAGACCTGGCTCGGGAAAGCGCGGCACCGCCAGCTCCGCCGCGATTTGCAAGCGCAGCATCGCGTCCTTGTGGCCAAGGTTGTCCCACAAGAACTTGTAAGCGTCCTGGTCATTGAACATCCCAACCATCCCGAGGGCGCAGCGAATCCGTTCGTCCCCGGTCGCCTTCTTCCAGCGTTCCTGCATGATCGGCGCCGGATCGATGTTGAAAGTGAAAAAGCGATTTTGCGCGTGACCGCGGACCTGCGCATCCGCGTCGAACAGCATGCGCGTAACTTCCGGCCGCGTCTCGTCCGTGACCGGCAGGTGCGCGAGGGCCTGCACGCGCATGGACCGGTCGGTCGATTGCAGGTGCGGCTTCAACATGTCCACGACCTTCTTCACCAGCTCCGGATTCTCGACGCGTTTGTGCAACAGGCTCGCCATCTGGCCCAGCGCCCTCACTGCGATGAGACGTTTTTCTAGCTCCTTGTCGCCAAGCCGCTTTTGGAGGTCCGGCAACAGTTTTTCGCCGTGCTTGGCCAACAACCACGCCAGGCCGTCGTTCGACAACGGCTCCGGATTGAAGCCGAGATCGGGGAACGTCAACAGTTCGACGGCGTATGGCAACGCTTTCTCGGCAAACGCGTCGTTCTTGTTGCGATCGAGCAGGTGGTGAAACGACTCGACGACCTGGCCGCCAGATTCGAATTGGATGATCTTCATTTCGCGCATGGCCTTGGCCAGCGCCGGCAGCGCCGCGGCGCCGAGATGCCGCGCCTCCGTGATGGCGGCCAAACGCTCGGCGGACGAATCCTCCGGCTTGCCGTCGATGCGCTTCAAGACGGCGGCCTGCACTTCGGGCGCGTCTGGCGCGATGCGCACCAGAGCCTGGATCGATTTGATGCGCACTTCCTCGTCGGCGTCGGATTCGAGCATCTTCAGAATGCGCGGCAACTGCGCCTTCGCGTCCTTGCCTATCAGGCTCACCACCCAGACGGCATAGAAACGAGTCGTTTCATCTTCATGGTCCAGCAGCTTTTCGACGGCCGGCAGCGACGCCTTGCCGATTTTGCCGAGCGCCAAAGTGGCGAGAATGCGTTGCTCTTCATCGACGCCCGGCAAGATCTCCGCAAGCGCGGGGATTGCCGGCTCGGCTTTCGGGCCAAGCTCGGCCAGTTCCATGAGCGCCTCGCTGCGTTTTTCCGCATCCTTGCTCTTGATGAGCTTGAGCAGCTTGGGAACGGGATCGATGGTTTGCGGATGCGCGTTGGCGCAGAAAACAAACGCCGCAAAAAGCACGGCGAGGGGTCTCATGGAATGCATCCTTTATTGAGGGCAAACTCTTCCGCTGACGTGTGAATGGATAAAGGATAATCCATTCAAGATGGGACTGTCCATCAGAAAATTGTGCAAGCCTCGGGGTGAGGTACTCCGAACCCCGTGGATCCCCGGCGTTCGGAGTACCTCACGCCGGGGCTTCTTCCATGCTCAATCACTTCAATTCAAGCAGCCAGATATTGCGATAGACCACCGGATTGCCGTGGTTTTGCAAGTGAATGTTGCCCTGATTGCCGCCCCCCTTGAGTTCGATGTTTTCATGAATCAGGACGCCGTTGTGCGAAACCGTGATCCGCGGCGAACCTTGCTTCTTGGTGTCGGCGTCGATCTTGCCCGTGCGATATTCGATGTCGTACGTTTGCCAGACGAGCGGCGGGAAGCACATGTTGACGTCGGGCGCCCGGAAGCCGTACAGGCCGCCGCACTCGTCGTTGACGCCTTTGAGGCCGAAGCTGTCGAGCACCTGCACCTCGCGGCCCAGGAGATAAACGCCGCTGTTGCCGCGACCCTGGCCGCCGGCGGTCGGCTGGAACGGCGTGCGGAATTCGATGTGCAGTTTGAAGTCCTTGAAGTTCTTCTTGGTCGTGGCGGGGACGCCTAAAAACTCGCCGGACATCTTGCCGTCTTTCCATTCATCGGTGTGCTTGCCGTCGAAAAGAATGAGAGCGCCCTCCGGCGGCTTGGCGCCGAGCATCGGGCTCTGGCGTTCGACGCGCGAGAATCTCAGATCTTCGCTTTTCCAGTAGAGCTGTTTCTTGCCGGCCTCGATCACGCCTTCGTGGCCGCTGTTCTTGAAGGCAGCGATGCCCTTGTCGGCGTCGAGCTTGGCTTCGATCTTGATCTTGGCGGATTTCGGGTCCCAGCCGGCGCCGGGCAAGCCGCCTTCAAGGATGTAGACGTCGAACTTGCCGCTGCCGCGCGCGACCACCTGGAAGGCAACGCTGTCCTTGTCGTTGGCGTACTCACCCTGAATGCGGTAATCCAGCGGCGCGTCGGCGATGTCCGTGAAGACGTTCGCTAGTTTCTTGGGCTCGGCCTTCTTCTTGTCCTTGTCCTGTGCATGGACCGGCAGGATTGCGATCAAACTGATTAACAACGATGCGATTCGCATGATTACTTCCCCCCTGGTAAAGAACGGCCCGTACATCAACGGTCCAGCTTCCATTCACGCACCCGTACAAAGACGTCGCGGGATTCCAGCGGCGGCATGCGCAGGCTCGGCTGCACAAGAACGTGCGTGTCAAGCTGCCACAGCGGAATCGCCGGCATCGACTCGTAAAGGTGGGCGTGGACGGCTTGCATATTCACTTGCACGACCGTGAACTGGCGATGCTTGAGTGCCGACGACATCAGCTCTTGCAGCTTGACGTCGCCGTCGTAGCCGAGGAAATTGCTGCCGCCGGCGCGGGTCGCGTCGGCCGATGGATCGAAGAAGAGCGCGAGGCGAAACGGCTCGTCGAGGTCCGCGACGGACGTGTACAGCAAATCGTAGTCGCGAACGTCAATCGCCTTTCGCAAGTCGCGCGGCGTTAAGCCCGCCGCGCGCACATCCCCTTTGATCGCCGCGTCTTTCAACAGATTGCGAAGAATGCTCGCCATGTCCTCGCACGCGGCCTTGACGTGCGGATCGCCGGCCGGATATTTGAGCGTCCAGTTGACGTCGGCGACCGCGCTTTTCGCCTGGCGGGCGAGCGAACGGGCTTGCTCGGCTTGATACAACTCATCCGGCACGCGCGGCGCCGGACAACTCGCCCAGGAGCCGCGCGGGAACAGGCCGTTGACCGTCGCGTGATGCTTGTCTTTGCCGTCGCCGCGAAAATGTTTGGTCAACAACGCTTGCCGATCGAGCGCCGCCGCGATGGCTCGCCGAATCGGCACGGACGCGAGCGACGCCTTGCGATGGTTGACGGCCAGAACGTGGACGTACGGGTTTTCACCGAGCTTCACCTCGGCGTAACCCAGTTCCTTGAGTGCCGGCAATTGATCCGTCGGCGCGTCGAGAATCAGGTGCGGCAGCGATTTGTTCAGGTCCTTCTTGGCATCGCTCCAGGCCGTCATGCGAATTTCGCGAATGGAGCGCGGTTCGCCGCGCAAATCGTGCGGATTCGCCTGAAAGATCGCGTAAATCGTGCCGCCTTCGACCTTGCGGCCGACGTACGGAAACGGGCCGCTGCCGACGGGATTCTTCGCGAATTCCAAGTCGTCGGCGCGTGTGAGTTGCTTGCCGCGCACCATTTGCGGCAACACATGAAACGTCAGCGGCGCCACGGAATCCAGAAGGCCTTGGCGATAGCCGATGTTGACGTGAAACTTCGATCCTTCATAGCGCGGGATGTCGAGGAAATCGCGCCAGAGCGCGGACCGGCCGGCGGCGTCGGGTTGATTCATCAACAGCGCCGTGTGCCGAATGTCGGCGGCATTCAAACGGTCGCCGCTGGACCAATAGACATCGCGCCGCAACGCGAGCGACGCCGTCAATGCGCCGGTCGGCAGCGACAACGCCAATTCGGGGCGATAACGCTTGCCGAGCGTGTGTTGTTCGACTTGATAGAGACGATCAAAGAGCAACTCAAGCGCTTGCCGCTCGACGACGGTCTCAGCCAACGCGGGCGAAAGTTGCTCCGGCAATGCGCGCACACCTACCACAAGCGTACGATAGGAACCTTTACGGCGTTCGAGGGCGTCGCGCGCGTCCGGCAGGCGCGGCCAAAGTGTGATTGCCTCCTCCAGGGAGCGGAGCGCCGGCGCATCCGGCTGCGATTGCGATTCCTTGACCATGGTCTCGGCCCGGTCGTGCAGCGCCTTGCGAATCGGCTCGGCAGACGACGCGTCATCGAATTCCCGCTCGATGCGATCGAGCCAGCCGCGCGCGGTCAGGTAATTCATCTTATCCCGCGCCGCTTGCGCTTGATCGACCCACAGACGCAGGATGGCCGAACGCACGGGTCCGTTCGTCGCCGCATTCGGCAACCATGCGTCGGCGAGGCGCAACGCATCGTCTGCATGGCCATTGGCGCGCAGGTGATCGAGCCAATCTTTGCGCAATGCCGCGAGGCGATCTTGCAACTCGATTTGCATCGCCGGGATCGAACTATCAGAAAGCGGCGCCGTTCGACGTATGCTGAGATGATGCCGCAATGTCGCGCTGAGAACGATGTCAGCGAACGGATAGGTTTCCTTGGTCGGCGGCTCGGCCTTCATGAGCGCGTCAAGCTTGTCAAGCACGTCCTTCTCGAAATCGGCGCGGGCCGGCACGATGTCGTTGACCAGCGCCGCCCAGGCCGGCGGCCAGTTCGCGGCGAGCTTTGGCAATTCATGGTAACGCTGCGCAGCGCCTGGCATCGGCGTAATCAACGCGATTATCAGCAGCGCGAATGGTAGCGAGAATCGCATCATGAAACGATCGGCATCGCCCGGGTTTGCGCAGAAGGCTACGAGGATTATAGTGGGACATCGCCTTGCGGACTTGGCTGCGCGCGGATAAACTCCGAGTATGGCTTTACCCGCGATCGGGCGTTCGAGTAACGAGGGAGGCCATCCATGGTGCAGGTATTCGTGCTTCAGCACATTCACCTTCGGGATGACGGCAACGAGGACATCAAATTCATTGGCGTGTATTCTTCGAGTGAAGAAGCAGACAGAGCCATCACTCGACTGAGGCGACTCCCCGGTTTCTCGGATACTCCGGACGGTTTTCACGTCGATGAATATCGTATCAATCAGGATCACTGGGTTGACGGTTACGTGGCCGTTGAAAGTGCGTGACGAACCGATTGGCAGGAAATACGATCATGGCCCAACCTAAAAAAGATCAACGCAAAGATCTCAAGAATGAAACCGTCGCGTTCAAGGTCGAGGCCGAGCTGGCGGACTTCTTGAACAAGCTGCCCAACAAGAGCGAGTTCATTCGCAAGGCGATTGCCGCACAAATGAGCATCGCGTGCCCGTTGTGCAAGGGCGCCGGCCAGGTGAGCCGATGGGCCCACGATCATTATGCGGCGTTGCTCGCCGACTGGAACGCGCGTCAATGCGATGGCTGCGGCGACAAGCTCACGTTGCCGCGCGACCCCGGCGATTTGGCCCAGGACGATCAAAATCGCCTGGAGCAATATTTCAAGGGCGGCCCGCTCCTGTGTGATCCGTGTTACGAGAAAGCCCCGCCGTGCGACGATTGCGGCTGGCACATCACGCCGGAAAAAGCGGGCGAACATCAGCACGCGGCCCATCAACATTGACCCCACCGCAAAACGAATGTCCACTTCTCCCATCGAAGCCCTGCGCCGCGCCTGCATGAATCCGCCGGAGCAGCCGTCGCCCGAATGGCTGCGCGCCGCCGGGCACGACGTGATGGACGCGATGCTCGACGATTTTCTCCACCTCGGCGAGCGCCCCATCGGCTTGACGGCGTCGCGCAGCGAACTGGAAACGTTGCTGCGCGAGGCGCCGCCGGAACAAGGCGTGGACGTGACGCGCCTGCTCGCGGAGTTTCAAGACAAGATCGTGCCGCACGCGTTTCGCGTCAACCATCCGCGTTTCTGGGCGTTCATTCCAAGCGCGCCGTCGTTCGCGTCGATCCTCGGCGAATGCCTGGCGTCGAACGCAAACTTTTTCGCCGGCGTTTGGAAAGAAGCCGCCGGGCCGGCGCAGGTTGAGATTGTCGTGCTCGATTGGTTCAAGCAGTTTCTTGGCTATCCGACGGATGCCGCAGGCTTGGTGACGAGCGGCGGGTCCGAGGCGAATCTGACAGCGCTCGTCGTGGCACGAGAGAAGATTGCTGACGCCGACCGCAGACGCATCGTTCTTTACGCATCCGAGCATCGCCACTGGTCCGTCGATCGGGCGGCGAAGATCATCGGCTTGCGGCCGGATCAAATTCGCCCGCTCGCATGCGACGCCGATTATTGCCTGAAGCTGGACGCGTTGAAAGAGGCCATCGCCGACGATGAACGCGCCGGGCGCTTGCCGTGGGCCGTCATCGCCAACGCGGGCACAACCAACACCGGCAGCGTCGATCCGCTCGACGCGCTCGCCGATTTCTGCGGCGAGCGCCGCCTGTGGCTGCACGTCGATGCCGCCTACGGTTGGCCGATGGCGTTGACCGGCGAAGGAAAAACGCTGCTACGCGGCATCGAGCGGGCCGACTCGATCACGCTCGATCCGCACAAGTGGTTCGCGCAGCCGTTCGAAGCCGGCTGCTTGCTGGTGCGCGACGGCGATTTGCTGGCGAAAACATTCATGATGCGGCCTGAATACATGCAGGACGTGGTGCCGAATCATGACGAGATCAATTTTTGCGATCAAGGCATCGCCTTGACGCGCCGCTTCCGCGCCCTGAAGATCTGGTTTTCGCTGAAGCTGCTCGGCGTCGCGTGGCATCGCCGTTTGATCGAGCACGATTGCGCCCTCGCGGATTATGCGCAGGCGTTACTGGAGCGCGATGGCCGCTTCGAGATCACGAGCCCTCGTAAGCTGAGCGTTGTCTGCTTTCGCTATGTGCCAAGTAGTCCTCACGCTCCGCGCGAGGAAGTTGCAGATCGCCTGCAGCAAGAAATCGCCGCTGGGCTGTTGCGCACGGGCCGCGCTTTCCTCTCGACGACGCGCCTTCATGGTTGCACGACATTGCGATTCTGCTTCGTGAACTGGCGCACGACGGCGGCGGACGTGGAAGAGATTGTGGCGTTGATCGCGAAGATCGGCGCGCGCCTCGAATCCGCATGATGGGAATTCGTCGACTGCGGCACGGGGCCACTTTTGATTCTCAATGGTTGGCCGCAATATGTTCGCGGTTCGCTACTGTAACCAGTGTCAACGAACGTTGCTGCGTTCGGAGTGCGTGTCTGAGCCGGAAGGTCTCTACGGTCCTGAATTGCTGTGCCGCCATTGCAACGGCCTGGTGAAGTCGCGATTCACCGCCATCGGTTGGCTGTTCGTTCTGAGCGGCGCGGTCGTTCTGGGTGTCGCCATTTGGTGGTGGCAGGTCTGGGCGTAAACTTTAAGGCGAACGTCGATGGAACATCATCCGCTGAAACCGCCGGATGCCGCCTCGCCGATTCTGCGGCAATTCCTGCGGCTCAACGACATCGACCCATCGCAGGCGCCCGTCGATTTGCTGACCGCCTCGGCCCGCGCATTCGCTCGTTTGCCCTTCGAGAACCTCACCAAGATCATCAAGGACGCCGAAGCCGGCCGCGTCGAGGAAGCGCGACGCACGCCGGCGGAGGTGCTCGCCGACCATTGGCAACACGGCGCTGGCGGCACGTGCTTCGCGCTCACCTCGACGATGCTGCATCTCGTCCGCGCGCTCGGCTTTCAGGCGGAGCCGATTCTCGCGGATCGTCGCTACGGGGCCGACACGCACAGCGCGTTCCTTGTGTGGCTCGACGGCAAGCCGCACCTCGTCGATCCGGGCTACTTGATCGTCAAGCCGTTGCCGCTGCCGACTTCGGGCGAAGTTCGCATCGCGACGCCGTTCAATGAACTCATCCTCGTTGCGAAAGACGGCGGCGCGAAAGTCGAGCTTTACACGCTTCAAGACAAGCACACAACGTATCGGCTCACGTTCAAGACGGCGCCGGTCGATGCCGGCGAATTCTTGCGAGCGTGGGACGTTTCGTTCGATGCGGACATGATGCGCTATCCGGTGCTGTCGCGCGTCGTCGGCAATCGGCAGATTTACTTTCAGAAGCGGCATCTGCTCGTGCGCGGCGCCGACCAATCCACGCGCGCGGAGGTGACGCCGGAACGATTGATCGATGAGCTTGCGGCCCAATTTCAGATTGCGCCGCAAATCGTGGCGAAGGCATTGAGCGTCTTGAAGAAAAAAGGAGCGCCGCGCGATGAATCCGCAATCGCCTGAGCCGGTCAAGTACTTCGTCGCAATCCTCTGGGCCGACGAAGAGGCGCTACCGGACGCGTACGAACACTTGATCGCGCGCTGGGGCGTCATCGAATTCAGCGGCCTCGATCGGCTGTTCGATTTGACCGATTACTATGAGCCGGAAATGGGCGCGAACTTGCATCGCCGGCTGATCGCATTCGAGACGTTGCGTTGCCCCAGCGAGCTGGCGGACGCGAAACGGGCGTGCATTGAAATCGAGGGAACGCTCGCGGGCTCGAATGGACGGCGCGTCAATCTCGACATCGGCTATCTCGATCACAACAAGATCGTGCTGGCGAGCGTGAAGGCGGCGGGACAGAAGATTTACCTAGCGAACGGCGTCTACGCGGACCTCGTGGCGCGCTACGCCGATGGACGCTATCAACCGTTCGCGTGGACGTTTCCCGATTTCAAGGATGGGCGCTACGACGAGGAGCTAGCGATCCTGCGCGGTCATTTTCTTGAACAGATCAAGGCATGGCGCAAGTTCTCGTAACGGTTCGCGGATTGGTCAGGTTTAATCACTTTTTGCTTGCAATTTCCGAAAAATTCGAGACGATACCAACAACTCTCTCAACTACCTTATACCCCCTAGGGAATCCGCCATGAAGAAACTTCCGTGGTTGCGAAGTCTGTGGATTGTTTTGCTCCTCGCCCCGTTCGTGGGCGCCCAAACGTCGGAGTTGCCGAAACAGTACGACCTGCGCAAGGTCAATGCCATCACGCCCATCAAGTCGCAACAGGGCGGAACCTGCTGGGCGCACGGCACTTGCGCCGCCATCGAGAGCAATCTGCTCATCAAGGGCACCTGGAAAAAGCTCAGCAACGGCAACGGCCTGCCGGCCATCTCCGAGTACCACCTCGACTGGTGGAACGGCTTCAATCGCCACAACAATCGCGACCTCGAAGACGCCACCAAGGACCCGACCGGTTTGACCGTCCATCAAGGCGGCGATTATCGCGTCTCCGCAGCGTACATTTCGCGCGGCGACGGCGTCGTCAATTTGCCGCGTAAGGAAGACAACAGCTTTGACATCACCGGCTACGCCAAGACGCCGGAATTGAAGAACCCCGAATTCATGAAGTTCTACGTTCGCGACATCGAGTGGTTCACCATCGGCGACAATCTTGAAGGCATCGACGACATCAAACGCCGAGTCATGACGGAAGGCGCGATGGGCACGGCTTATGCATCCGGCAAGGGCTTCATCTCGAAAGATTTTGTCCACTATCAACCGGCGAGCAGCAAGAGCAAACCGAATCACGCGGTCGCCATTGTCGGCTGGGACGATGAGAAATCGACCGTTGACGCCGACAAGAAGGCCCCGAAGCCAGGCGCCTGGCTCATCAAGAACAGCTGGGGCGTCGGCACGGCGAAGGCGCCGCGCGGCGAGAACGGTTTTTACTGGATCAGCTACTACGACAAGGTCTCTTGCCGCGATCCGGAAATGGGCGCCGTCTCGTTCCGCAATGTCGAGCCGATGAAGTATCAGCACGTTTACTTCCACGATTACCATGGCTGGCGCGCCACCATCAAGGACATCGCCAAGGCCTGCAACGTCTTCACCGCGCAGGGCAAGGAGGACATCACCGCCGTCAGCTTTTACACCGCGGCCGACAACGTCAAGTACACGGCGAGCATTTACTCGAAGTTCGAGAAGGGCCAGCTGACCGGCATGCGTGAAAGCGTGAGCGGCACGATCGAACGCAGCGGGTTCCACACGGTCGATCTCGCCAAGTCGGTTCGCATCGAGAAGGGCGAACAGTTCATCGTGTGCCTCGAGGTTTCCAACGGCGGGCAAGCGATCGATCGCACTTCGGAAATTGAAGTTCTCTTGCAACCGGACACCAAGCAGCCCGACAAGAAGGTCGAGCCGCAACCGCAGCCGAAGAAGAAGTTCGGCGGCTTCGGCCAGCGCGGACCGCGCGGCCCCAACGGCGGGCCGATCGTGCTTTCCAAGGGGAATCCCGAGGAAAGCCTCTATTACAATGGCGTCATCTGGCGCGATCTGTATGAATACCGTTTCGACAATCCCAACTGGGCCACGTTCGACCGCAGCGCCAACTTCTGCATGAAGGCGCTCACCGTGGACGCGCAGTAACCCTTCTCCCCAAACGCTTGCGGTTTCGCGTTCGCGTCCCCATGGGACGCCGAGCGCGTAACCGCAAGCGACGTTTAGGAATCCATTTCATGCGACGCTCTCATCTCTTCTCCTTAGCAACGTTTACTGTTTGCGTGCTCTTCCTGATCCAAACCCAGCCGACTGGCGGGCAGGAAAAGTTCGTCTTCAATCCAAGGCTCCTCGACTTCTTTCAAGCACGCAACATCGGCCCCGCCAACATGGGCGGCCGCATCGTCGATCTCGCCGTCGTCGAGAAAAACCCCGACACCTACTACGTCGCGGCGGCGACCGGCGGCGTCTGGAAAACGACCGACGCCGGCGCTACCTTCCAGTCGCTCACCGATCATTTCACGTGCTCGCTCGGCGCGATCGCGGTTTCGCAATCGAATCCCGACATCGTCTGGATCGGCTCCGGCGAATCCAATCCGCGCAACAGCGTCTCCTGGGGCGACGGCGTTTACAAATCGACCGACGGCGGCAAGACCTGGTCGCACATGGGCCTCAAAGACACGCAACACATTGGCCGTGTCGTCATCCATCCGACCAACCCGAGCATCGTCTACGTCGCCGCCCTCGGCCACATCTGGGCGCCCAACGAACAACGCGGCTTGTTCAAAACGACCGACGGCGGCAAGACCTGGCAGCACATCTTGAAGCTCGACGCCGACACCGGCTGCATCGATGTCGCCATCGACCTGACCGAGCCGAACACGCTCTACGCGGCCGCCTATGCCGTGCGGCGCGACGGCTTCTCCGGCGGCGATCCGATCAAGGTCTACGGCCCCAAGGCCGGGCTTTACAAGACGACCGACGGCGGCGCGAAATGGGAAAAGATGACCAACGGCCTGCCAACCAATCAATACGGCCGCTGCGGCGTGACGGTCTGGCGCAAGGATCCGAAAGTGGTCTTCGCCGTGGTGCAAAGCGAAAAAACCGGCGTCGGCACCAAGGGCAATTCGCCGAACAACCCGCTTGACATTGAAAACGGCGGCGTCTTCCGCTCCGACGATCGCGGCGCGACCTGGACACAACTCAACTCGCTGGTGCCGCGCCCATTCTATTACGGCCAAATTCGTGTCGATCCGACCGACGATCAACGCATCTACGTCCTCGGCACCCAGTTCCACCTGTCCAACGACGGCGGCAAAACCTTCTCCGGCGGCCAGAAGAAAGGCGCCAAGGGCGGCGTCAAGGGCGCCGGCGGCGGCATGCATCCGGATCATCACGCGATGTGGATCAACCCGGCCGATCCCAATCACCTGATCGTCGGCAACGACGGCGGCCTGTACATCTCCAAGAACAAAGCCGCCGCCTGGACCGCCAACCGCGGCATGCCGATGGGCCAGTTTTACGCGATTGCCGTGGACATGAAGAAACCCTACCGCGTCTACGGCGGCCTGCAAGACAACGGCAGCTGGGGCGGCCCCAGCGCGACACGCAACGACGCCGGCATCGCCCTCACCGATTGGAGAAGCATCAACGGCTCTGACGGCTTCCATTGTCAGTGCGATCCCAACGATGTCAACATCGTCTATGCCGAGTCTCAGTACGGCAACCCGGTGCGCATCGACCTGGGCAAAAAAGGCGGCAAGAACATCAAGCCGAAATCGCCCGGCAAGGATGATCCGTACCGCTTCAACTGGTCCTCGCCGTTGCTTCTGTCGCCGCACAATTCGAAGACCGTGTTCTTCGGCGGCAACTACCTCTTCCGCTCCGAGGACCGCGGCGACACCTGGAAGAAAATCAGCCCTGATTTGACGTTCGGCAAAGCGGGCACGACTTACAAGAGCACGGGCCACACGCTCACGACGATTGCCGAGTCGCCGAAAAAAGCCGGCGTTTATTACACCGGCTCCGATGATGGCCGCATTCACGTCT
>DAIOGM010000053.1:0-3318 GCA_036745215.1 Gemmataceae bacterium | reverse complement strand
CTCCAAGGACGCCGGCGAAAATTGGACCGACGTTTCGAATGTCCCCGGCGTGCCGAAGGATCGCTGGATCACGCGCGTCGAATGCTCCCATCACGACGAAGCGACCGCGTACCTCACGATCGGCCGCTATCGCAACGATGATCACAAACCCTACGTGTTCAAGACGACGGATTACGGCTCGACCTGGACGAACATCACCAGCAACCTCCCGAAGGACGGCCCTGTCAACGTCATCCGCGAATCGTCGAAGAACGCCAACCTGCTTTTCGTCGGCACCGAGTACGCGCTGTTCGCGTCGCTCGACGGCGGCAAGAGCTGGCGTCACTTCAAGGCGGGTTTGCCGGTTGTGCCGATCCATGATCTCGTCATTCATCCGCGCGAACGCGATCTGGTCATTGCCACGCATGGCCGCAGCATTTATTGCATGGACATCGGGCCGCTGGAAGAAATGACGCCGAAGGTGCTTGCTCAGCCGGCGCATCTGTTCAACGTTCGCCCGGCCGTCGCCTTCACGCCGGCGAAAGTCGAGGCGAAGCCGAAATCGTACGTCGCGCCGAACCCGGATTTCGGCGCGGCGATTCACTATTACTTGAAGACTCCAGTCAAGGATGCAACAATCACGATAGCCGGCGCCGATGGCAAGGACGTGGCCAAACTCAATGGCGCGACCGGTCCGGGCTTGCAGCGCGTCGTCTGGAATCTGGGCGGCGCCAAGCTCGTTCCCGCAGGCGAATATTCGGTCCATTTGAACGTCGGCTCCGAACGCATCACACAAAAGCTGCGCGTCGAAGCCGCCGACTGATTTGAGCTGTCCCTGCAACCTCGTTCCCAGGCTCCGCCTGGGAACGCACTGCCGCGAGGCTCTGCCTCGCTGAACCCCGAATAGACAGGATGCCGAATCGGGAACCCGTTGAACTGCCGCCGGCTGAAGCGCCACGTCGAGGGCGTTGCGGCAAGGCGGAGCCTTGCGGGCAGTGCGTTCCCAGGCAGAGCCTGGGAACGAGATATTACAAATTGAGAAATCTATGTATCGTTTCCGCGTCCTCGTTTTCTTTTTTGCCATCGCGATTGCAGCCCTGACGGCGTCCGCCCAGCCGCAACCCGCCGAGCCGACGCCCGACCACGCCGACATTGCGCCGGGCCATTCCTATCACGGCGAAGTCTTCAACGAAGGTCCGCGTCAAAAAGCGTACCTGATGGGCAAGACCGGCAACGTCCGCTTCCCGGTGACGACGAAGTCGAAAGAGGCGCAGGCGTTCTTCGAGCAAGGCGTCGGCCAGCTCCACGGCTTCTGGTACTTCGAGGCGGAACGCTCGTTTCGCCATGTCATCTTGCTCGATCCCGACTGCGCAATGGCGTACTGGGGCATGGCGATGGCGAACTGGGAGAACGAGAAACGCGCCGCCGCGTTCATCAAGAACGCCCGCCCGCTTCTGCGCAACACGAGCCGGCGCGAGCAGCTTTACCTCGAAAGCGTGATGGAATTGCACGCCGCGACGGGCGACAAACGCAAACGCCAGCAGCAGAGCATGGACATCCTCAAGAAGATCATGACCGACTATCCCGAAGACATCGAAGCCAAGGCGTTCTACGTTGTGCGTCAGTGGCAGTTCAAGCTCGGCGTCTCGAACGAGACGCTCGACAAGATTCTCGACGAGATCTTCATGGTCAACCCGCTGCATCCGGCGCAGCACTATCGCATTCACCTCTGGGACGGCGCCAACGCCACCAAAGCAATCTCCGCGGCCGCGCTGTGCGGCGAATCCGAGCAGGCGTGTGCTCACATGTGGCACATGCCGGGGCACACCTACGACAAGCTCAAGCGCCACGCCGAGGCCGCCTGGCAGCAGGAGGCGTCAAGCCGCGCCGATCACGCGTACATGATGCGGGATCGCGTCCTGCCCGATCAGATTCACAACTACGCCCACAATCAGGAATGGCTCATTCGTTCACTGAGCCACATTGGTCGCGTCAACGACGCCGTCGCGCTCGCCAAGAACATGATCGAATTGCCGCGCCATCCCAAGTTCAACACGCCGACGCGCGGCAACAAGTCGGCGGGCTACGGCCGGACGCGCCTGTTTGAATTGCTCGAACGCTACGAGCTTTGGGATGAGACGCTCAAATTAGCGAACACGATGTACCTGGAGCCGACCGAATCGCCGGCCGAGCAGGTCAAGCGACTGCGTATCATCGGCCTGGCGCATGCGGGCGTCGGAAATCGCGAAAAGCTTGGCAAGACGATTGCCTTGCTCGAAAAACAGCCGACCAAGGGCAAGGCGCCGGAGCCAAAAGCCAAAGCTACCGATACGAAGGGCAAGATCGGCAAAGGTGTACCGCCGCTTGACGCCAGCGCCGCGCGCGACAATGCTCTCAAGGAATTGCAGATGCTCGACAAGCTCCTCGCCGAGGAAAACGAGGAAGCGCTTGAATTGATCAAGTCGCTCAAGAACGTCAGCCAGACCCGGCAAGCGCGTTATTATCTCCAGGCCGGCGACGCGGCGAAGGCCGAACAGCTCGCCAAGCAAGCGTCCGACGCGGCCAAGACGCAGGTCGCGCCGCTCGCGATCTACGTCGATATCTTGCACGAAGCGGGCAAGACCAAGGAATGCATCGAAGCGTTCGAGCGCTTGCGCAAGATGTCCGGCGAGATCGATTCGCTGGACAGCCCGATCTTCAAACGCCTGGCGCCGATCGCGGACGATTTGAAGTTGCCGGCCGACTGGCGCGTGAAAACGAAATTCCCGTCCGACTTCGGCAAGCGGCCGCCGCTCGACTCGATCGGCCCGCTCGTCTGGACGCCCACGCCCGGCGCCGCGTGGAGCTTGCCGGATGTGCACGGCAACCCGATCGCGTCGAAACAGTACGCGGGCAAGCCGACGCTCGTCATCTTCTACCTGGGATTCGGCTGTCCGCATTGCATGGAGCAGGTGACGAAGTTCTCCGCCGAGTACGACAAGTTCAAAAAAGCCGGCGTCGGAGTCGTCGCGATCAGCACGGATACGACCGACGCTTTGAAGCGGGCGCTAAACGGGGATCAGAAGATCGCGTTTCCGGTTGCGTCCGATCCGAAGTGCGATGTCTTCAAGACCTACCGCGCGTTCGACGACTTCGAGAACCAGCCGCTGCACGCCACGTTTCTGATCGACGCGAAGGGCCTGGTGCGCTGGCACGACATCGGCTACGAGCCGTTCATGGACACGGCGTTCGTGTTGAATGAGGCGAAACGACTGCTGGCGCTGCCGGCGAGGTAAGACCTCGAACCTGCGTCCCAGGCTCCGCCCTATCTATTACCAACATCGCAGCTGACGAATAGAA
>DAIOGM010000052.1:23355-25289 GCA_036745215.1 Gemmataceae bacterium | reverse complement strand
ACCCAGGGTGCGCTGCGCGACCCTGGGCTTTGGGATGCAACCCCTTCGGGGTAAACGCACCGAGAATACTCACGCGACTTGGAACCACTGAATTTGGATTTCAAATATGCCGAAGCGGAGTTGTCATGGAAACAAACGAAACCACAAATCGCCGTCGATTCCTTGAATCGCTCGGCGCCCTCACCGCCGCCGGGCTCGCCGCATCCATCGCCGACGCGGGCGATCCGATGCCGCTCGCCGATCCCGCCCGCGAGTTGCGGCCATCGTCCGCCGACCTCGGCAGTCTCTACGCTGACGTGCAGCGCCTCGCCGCCAATCGGCCGTACGAATTCGCGTTCAGCAGCAATCGCTTTCGCGACATCGACGAATTCAAGAAAGCAAGCCGCGATAAGCTGTTCGAACTATTGCTCTATCGTCCGGAGCCGACGCCGTTCCGCGCCGAGGTCGTCGATCGAGTCGAGCGCGACACGCACATTCGCGAGAAAATCCTGTTCAACACGTCGCCGCACTTTCGCATTCCCGCGTATGTGCTGATTCCGCGCAATCTGAAAGGCCGAGCGCCCGCGATCATCGATCTGCACTCGCACGGCGGCATGTTCCTCTTCGGCAAGGAGAAGGTGATCGACCTCGGCCGCAACCACGCCGCGATGACGGATTATCATCGCCGCAACTACGACGGCCGGCCGACCGCGACGGAGCTGGTGCGGCGCGGCTACGTCGTCATCTCGATCGACGCGTTCATGTTCGGCGAACGCCGGCTGATCATGGACGCCGACCTGAAGCACGGCTGGGACCGCGCCCGTTATTCGCTCGACGATGTGCGCGTCCTCAATCAACAGTGCCGCGGCAAGGAGACGACGCTCGTCAAGTCGCTCGCCTGGGCGGGCTTGACCTGGCCCGGCATCGTCTTCTGGGATGACATTCGCACGGTCGATTATCTCATCACGCGGCCGGAGGTCGATCGCGAACGCCTCGGCTGCATCGGCATCTCCATGGGCGGCTATCGCTCATGCTTCCTCGCTGCCCTCGACGAGCGTATTCAAGCCGCGTGCGTGACGGGCTTCATGTCCACCTTGCGGCCAATGATTCAGGCGCACGTCGATACGCATTCGTGGGTGCATTACGTGCCGGGTTTGCAAAAGTATCTCGACCTGCCCGACGTGGCAACGCTGCACGCCCCGAAGCCGCTGTTGGTGCAGCAATGTCAGCAAGATCGATTGTTCCCACTCACCGGCATGCGCGATTCGCTCGAGCGCATCGCCGACGGTTACGCGAAAGCGGGCGTCAAGGATCGCTTCACGGGCCGCTTCTACGACGAGCCGCACATCTTCACGCGCCGAATGCAAGATGACGCGATCGACTGGTTCGACCGTCAACTGCGAAAGTGATACTTTGGAGTGCGGCGTTACAATCAGCAAATCTTGCCAGAATTGCTCAATTTCACAGCGCATCATGTCGATAAGGCGATAGGGGATTTCGCCAAGAGCGAGGCCGGGGAATGTACGTTCGTCGTGGACACGCGTGGCTTGTGGTGATTTGCTGCCTGCTCGGCGGCTGCACGATTGGCCCGCGCGCGCTCGACAATCACCGTTTGCGTTACAACGAAGTCGTCAAGAAAACCGGCGAAGAACAATTGCTGCTCAATATCGTGCGGCTTCGCTACACGGACACGCCGAGCAGCTTGTCGGTGACGACGATTGCGACGCAGCATGAGCTGGTCAAGAGCTTGAAGCTCGTGCCTTTTTTTGGCCCGTCGCAGAATACGCAAATCGGCCCATTCTCAATGCTGCTTCCTCAGGCGGAGCTGAACGCCGCCGATCGGCCGACGATCAGCTTGACGCCGCAGGACGATCAGGATTTCACGAAGCGGCTGTTCACGCCGATCCCGCTCGAGGCCGTGCGGGGAGCGTCTCCCGATCTCCTTGCGGTCATCG
>DAIOGM010000052.1:10596-23345 GCA_036745215.1 Gemmataceae bacterium | reverse complement strand
ACGCCGATCCCGCTCGACGGCGTCGTCTACTTGAGCAAGACGACGTGGCCGATCTCGACGGTGTTTCGCCTGTGGCTCGAGAATATCAACTGGGTGTCGAACGCGGAGACGGCGAGCGGGCCGACGCCGAAAACGCCGCCGGTGTTCGCGGAGTTCCTGAGCGGCATGGAGGCGCTGCAGCGCTTGCAGGATCGCAAGCTGGTGTCGTTTTTCAGCGAGGAGCGCGACGAGAAGATCAGCGAAGGTCTGCCGACACGGCGATTGGCCGGCAATGAGGTGCTCGAAGCCGCGAAGGCCGGCTACGAATTCCGCAAAGACGAGAAGAAAAACACGTGGACGCTGCTCAAGAAGAAGCAGCAGCCGATTCTGCGCATCGATTCGGAGGCGCTTGCGGATCCGGACCTGGCCGAATTCTGCAAGGCATTCAAGCTCAAACCGGGCCAGACGTCGTATGAGATCGTCGCGGACAAGACCGATCCGTTTTTGGCCGACGCTCCGAAGGATGGGCTCAATTATCTCGATCTCGAAACGCGCTCGCTTTTGCAAGTGCTGTTCTTCCTGTCGCACGGCGTGTCGGTTCCCACCGAGCACATCGTTTCCAGTAAAGTGCCGATGACATTCGCGCACGACGGCCGGGCGTTCGATTGGCAACAAGTTCTCGGCGGACTATTCCAGGTGTGCCACGCCAAGGGGCATCATCGCCCTGCCAATGCGTATGTGGCGATTCGTTATCACGATTACTGGTTCTACATCGACGAGCGCGATCGCGACACGAAGGCGACGTTCGCGCTCATCATGCAACTATCGCGATTGGAGTTGGCCGGGAAATCGGGCGCGGCGGCGCCGGTGCTGACGTTGCCGCTGGGGGGAAGATGAAAGTCCGAGCCTGAAGCGTTAGCGAAGACTTCGCTTACGCTTCAGGCTCAGATGACGCCCATCACGCATACAAGCCGCGCAACGGTTCGCCTTCGACGAGCGCCAACGGCCGTCGCGTCAAATCATAAATCGTGGTATGCGGATCGATGCCGAGGAGATCGTAGATCGTCGCCGTCAGGTTTTGCGGCGACACCGGCGTTGTCGTGGGCAAGGCGCCGATGCGGTCGGACGCGCCGACGACCTGGCCGCCGCGCAAGCCGCCGCCGGCGAGCATGACGCTGAAGCAGTTCGGCCAATGATCGCGGCCGCCGTTGGCATTGAACCGCGGCGTGCGGCCAAACTCGCCCATGACGACGACGAGCGTTTGATCGAGCAAATTGCGTTCCGCCAGGTCGCCGATGAGCGCGCCGATGGCGCGGTCGGTCGGCGGCAACAACTGCGTGCGAGCCCATTCCAGATGATCGCGATGGCTGTCGTAGCCCTGCATGCCGGCGCCGTTGTCGTGACGCACCCAGTTGACATGGACCAATCGAACGCCGGCTTCGACGAGCCGACGGGCTAACAAGGTCGATTGTCCGAAGATGTGCCGGCCATAGCGATCACGAGTGCTCGCCGACTCGGCGCTCACATCAAATGCGCGCTGCGCGGCCGGCGACGACACGAGATCGAACGCCCGCGCCATGTATGGATCGAGCGTCTGCGCCGTCGCCGTTTGATCGAGGTGCCGAGCATGTTGGCTGACTTGCGTGAGCAGGGCGCGGCGGGCATCGAGGCGCGTGCTGTCCACGTCGGAACCTGGCGCAAGCGAACCGGGCGAATAGTTCGGCGAATTCGGATCACTGTTGACACGATAAGGATCGAACGCCGCGCCGAGGAATCCCGCGTGTTGACCCGGACGCTCGGGGCCGACGGGCGAGATCGCTTCGGGAACCATGACCCAGCCGGGCATGCGCGGATTCGGCGACAACAGTTGCGCCGCCGCGGCGCCAGGATGCGGGCGATCCTCGCGGCTCATTGTCACGACCTGCGGCGCCAGACGTGTCATTGGGCTGCCGATCATCATCCAGTACGCCGCGGCCGGATGATTGCCGGACGCGTGCTGCATCGAGCGGATGATGATCGATTTGTCCATCACCGCAGCCGTCATCGGCATGTGTTCGCTGATTTGCATGCCGGCGACGCGCGTGTTGATCGGGCGAAACGTGCCGCGGATTTCTTCGGGTGCGTCCGGCTTCAGGTCCCACATGTCCAGATGCGACGGGCCGCCGTTCAAGTAGAGGATGATAACGGAACGCGCCCGAACGCGGCGCGGTGGGTCAGCGGACGCCTCCAGTTGAAGCAAATGGGGTAACGTCAAAGCACCGACGCCGAGCGCGCCGACGCGAATCAACTCGCGGCGTGAAATTCCGTCACAGTGTTTGGAACTTTGACGGACGTTGAGGCGCAACATTTCACTGGCCTCCGGTTTGCGGCGGATTTTGATTGCCTTATCTTAATGTTCTATCGGGTTGTATTGCAACCAATTTGCAAGAATTCTGCCTCTTGTGACGACCTGAATTGGAGGGCTCAGAAACACCCGGCTGCTCTTTCCGGGTTCTTTCGTAATATTATTACGCAACCTGCCATCCAGAGGATTTCATCATGCCGCGTTCAGTCCGTACGCTCCTCGCCGTCGTTCTCAGCCTGGTCATTCTGTCCGCCGCGATCGCCTGGCAAAATGGCGGCACGAAAACCGATCCGCTGCCGAAGCTCGCGACGTCCCCGAGTTCCGATCCGGCTTTTTGGAAGGGCAACCTGCACACGCACTCCCTCTGGTCCGACGGCGATGATTTTCCCGAGATGATCGCCGACTGGTACAAACGCAACGGCTACCACTTCCTCACGCTCTCTGATCACAATGTGCTTTCCGAAGGCCAGCGCTGGATCGATATCAAGGGCGCGAAAGCCGATCGCAGCGTCGCGTTGAAAAAGTACCTCGATCGCTTCGGCCCCGCCTGGGTTGAGCGGCGAACCAGCGACAAGAACGTCGAGCAGGTGCGCTTGAAGCCGCTCGCGGAGTTTCGCAGCGTGCTGGAAGAGCCGGGCAAGTATCTGTTGATTCGGGGCGAGGAGATCACGCACAAGTTCGCCAAGAACCCGGTGCACATGAATGGCATCAACTTGCGCGACGTCATCACGCCGACCGACGGAGCTTCGGTGGCCGAAGTTATTTCGGTCAATTTGCGTCAGGTTGAGGAACAACGCAAGAAGAAAGGCCTGACGGCATTTGCGTTTCTCAATCATCCCAACTTCGGCTGGGGCGTCAAGGCAGAGGATATGTTGACGGAGGAACTCAAGTATTTCGAAATCTACAACGGCCATCCCGGCGTCAAGAATTACGGCGATGCCGCGCACGTCAGCGTCGAGCGAATGTGGGACATCGTCCTTGCATTGCGGCTCGGCACGCACAAGTTGCCGATCGTCTACGGCGTCGCGACCGACGACGCGCATGGCTATCACACCTTCGGCCTCGGCAAAGTCAACCCGGGCCGCGGATGGATGATGGTCAAAGCGCCGTTTCTCACCGCGGAAACCATGGTTCGGGCTATCGAAACGGGCGATTACTATTGTTCAACGGGTGTTGCACTGAAAGATGTTAAACGAACGGGGATTGAATTGTCACTATCGATCAAAAGCGAAGAGGGCGTTAAGTACAGGACGCAGTTCATTGCGACCTTGAAGGACGCGCCGTTGACGTCCGAGCCTCGCAAGTCCAAGGACGGGACGCCGCTCGACGTGACGCGCAACTATAGCGCCGACGTAGGCAAGGTCGTCGCGGAGAGCGATTCGTTGGAGCCGAGCTACAAGTTGACGGGCAAAGAGCTGTACGTGCGTGCCAAGGTGATTTCGACGAAGAAGCATCCGAATCCGTACGAAAAAGGAGACGTCGAGGTTGCGTGGACGCAGCCGGCGACGCCGTGACCTGACCTGCGTCCCAGGCTCTGCCTGGGACGCAGGGTGGTGACGTTGTGGCATCTGAAGCGAGTCATTTACCGACCTTGAACTCGGCCGCCTTCGGGATCGCGAAGAGGCGCACGTGGCGGCGAAGGTCGCGCGTCAAACCGGGCGTGTAGGTGAACGTGACGAGCTTGCCGTCGTCGCTGATCTTGCTCGTCAGCTTATCGCCGCCGGAGCCGCCCCACGAGAAGATTAGCAGCTTGTCTCGGCCGAAATCGACTTGCTTTTTGATCGCGTCGGAATCGGGTATCGCCTTGGCCAGTTCGTCGGCGTCCGAAACCGCGAGGGGCTTCGTCGCGCCGCCCTTGATCAACTCGACTTTCGCATTCTTGGCATCGATCTCGCGCAGTTTCCCAGGTTCGCCCGCAATAAGCGTCAGCGGGACAATGGCCACGATTGCTCCGATCACCCAATTTCGCACGTGCATGGTCATTCCTTTCCAGTCAAATGAGTGTTTTACCAGTCGATCATTTTGCCGATGTTTTTCTCTTTCGCCTTGGCCACGACTTTGGCCGCGGTGGCGACGTCCTCGATGGCCAGGCCGAGCGATTTGAATAGCGTGACGTCTCCCGGCAGCGCCCGGCCTTGCGCATGGCCGACGATGACCTGCCCCAGTTCGCGGACTTCGGACCACTTGAAGGCGCCGCTGTTGATCGCTGCGTGAAAGTCGCCGGCTTCGATACGCGCCTGGTCCTTGCTGTCCACAATGATTAGATTGGCGCGGCGAACGGCGGCGACGTCGATCTCCGCCTTGGAGATGAAGTTGGAGCCGATGACGTTGAGATGCGTTCCGTCGCTGAGCCAATCGCCCATGAGTACGGGGTCGTGGCTGCAGGTTGCGGTGATGACGATGTCCTTGTTGCTTGCCGCGTCCTGGGCGCGCGTGGCGGGCTCGACCGGGCATTGGCAGAGGGGCGCCATCTCGGCGCAGAATTGCTTGCAGCGGTCGGCAGTACGGGAAAACACCTGTACGTGTTTTATCTTACGCACCTTGCAGACGCCGAGCAGTTGCGTGCGCGCCTGCTTGCCGGCGCCGAACAGGCCGACCGTGGCGGAATCATTGCGCGCCAGGTACTTGGTCGCCACGCCGCTGGCGGCGCCGGTGCGGACCTGGCCGAGATAGTCGGCCTGGATGATCGCTGCCAATTCGCCGGTTTTGCCGTCGAACAGACCGACGTGGAATTGGGCGCCCTTCTTCGAGGTCGTGTACGCCTTGTAGCCCATGGCGCCGAGGAGTTTCGCGGACGACGACATGACGTGCAACATCGCGTGATCGGTCTGCGTTCTCGCGCGTGAAACGTTTTGCGCCTCGTTCAATGCCAGGGTGCGCAAGCCCTCCTCGACCGCTTCCAGTGCTATTTCCATGGTCAGCACTTCGCGAACGTCAGCTTCGCTCAGAATCAGAATCGGCATTACCATTCTCCGTTTCGCAACCATGATCCGCGCGCGGAACGATCTCCGCGCGAAACCGCAAGCGTACCTCGCCTAGCCTTGCAAGAACTCCGCTAACTTGTCGATTCCCTTGTTGATTTGCTCCCGGCTGCACGCGAACGACAGCCGCACGTAGCCCTCGGCGCCGAACGCGGAACCTTGCACGAGATTGACGTGTACGGACTCCAGCGCGGCAGCGCAGAAGCTGGCGCTGTCGGTGATCTTTTTGCCCTTGAGCGTCTTGCCGAAAAAGGCCGAGATGTTGAAGAATGCGTAGAAGGCGCCATCCGGGATCGGACAGCGAATGCCGGGCAACGAACGCAATTTGCCGCACACCAGATCGCGCCGCGCTTCAAATTCCTTGCGCATGTCCTCGACGCATTTCTGATCGCCGTCGAGCGCGGTCTGGGCAGCGATTTGACTGATGCTCGAGGGCGCGCTCGTCTCCTGGCTTTGCACGTTGCCCATCGCCTTGACGTTCGGCAACGGAGCGATTGCCCAACCCATGCGCCAGCCGGTCATGGCGTAACTTTTGGAAACGCCGGAGATCGTGATGGTGTTTTCGGCGAGGTTGGGCCGCAGCGTCGCGAAGCAGGTTGCCTTCGCATTGCCATAGACGAGCTGCTCGTAGATTTCATCGCTGATGACGCCGAGCTTGGTCTCCAGAACGACATCGGCGAGCGCCTCCAACTCCGCGCGGGTGTAAACGGTACCGGTCGGATTGCTTGGCGAGTTGAGCATGACGAACTTCGACCGCGGCGTCACGGCGGCCTTGAGTTGGGCCGGCGTCATCTTGAAGCCGCTTTCCTCCGTCGTCGGCACCAGGACGTACGACGCGCCGGTCATTTGAACTAAATCGGAATAGCTGACCCAGTACGGCGTCGGGATGATCACTTCATCGCCCGGGCCAACCGTCCCGACGAGCGCATTGTGCAATGAATGCTTGGCGCCGTTGGAGACGATCACTTGCTCCGGCGAGAACTCGTATCCGTAATTCTTCTTATACCAGCGAGCAATCGCGCCGCGCAGCTCCGCGGTGCCGGACGCGGCGGTGTAATGCGTGTGGCCGTCGAGCATCGCCTTGTAGGCGGCGTCGCAAATGTGCTTGGGGGTGTTGAAATCGGGCTCGCCGAGGCTGAAGTCGTAAACGATCTTGCCTTCGGTCTTCAGGTTGCGGGCTTTCGCGCCGGCGGCTAACGTTGCGCTCGGTTGCACGGCAGCGGCCATCTTCGAGATCGGCAGCATGGCGGTCCTCATATTCATGATTCAAGTGCGCTGGATATTGTATGATTGTAATCGCGACCGATTAGCTGCCACGCCGACGGAGGCCGACATGGTTTACATCTCGAAAATTTACACCAAGACCGGCGATCTCGGCGACACCGGGCTCGGCGACGGCAGCCGAGTGCCGAAGGATAATCCGCGCGTGACCGCTTATGGCACGGTCGATGAATTGAATGCGTTGCTCGGCGTTTTACTCGCGCAGCCGAACCTCGATGCATCCTTGATCGAGTTGATTCGCAGCGTGCAAAACGATCTATTCGACGTCGGCGCCGATCTATGCTTGCCGCACCAGGACGGACAATCGGCCCTGCGCGTGCGCTCGGAGCAGTCCGAGCGATTGGAGAAGGCGATCGATCAATTCAACGAACGCTTGCAGCCGCTCAAGAGCTTCATTCTGCCCGGCGGCACGTCCGCGGCGGCGTGGTGCCATCTGGCGCGTACGGTGTGCCGGCGTGCGGAGCGCGATGTCGTGACGCTGGCCCATACTGAGAAGATCAATTCTGAGGTGATCATCTACCTGAATCGGCTGTCCGATTTGCTGTTTGTACTGGCGCGGGTGTGCAATCAGGATGGGCGCGACGATGTGTTGTGGGTGCCGGGGAAATCGCAGCAAGGATGAAGCGAGCGCTGCTCTGAAAAAACGGCGAGCCGAGCCCCGTAAGGGGCCGGTTGAGTTGTCACGGACGCTCAACCGGCCCCTTACGGGGCTCGGCTCGCCAATCCATGACAACTAAACGACAAGCGGCGACTCGGTTGGCATCTCGTCCCACGTACGGCCTTGCAACTCGCGGCCCGATTTCTTCTTGTTGACGCCGCCCCATTGCTTGAAGAAGAACGGCACTCCCGCATCACGACTTTGATCGCGGATTTCGAGCACCCATTCTTCGCGCATTGGCCGGGCACCGGGGCCCGATTCGCCGCCGACGATGACCCAGTGAATGTCCGTCAAATCGAGCGTCGGAATCGCGCCCAGTAGCGGTTCCACGGAAATAAAGCGCACCCTCGCGCCGGTCGTCCGCAAATGGTCGATGCGAAATGCATAGTCCGCCGATTCGACGCTGACGCCTTGCCAGACGTTTTCCGGCCAATCAATCGTCGAACTCAGCTCGGCGAGCCGGTCCGAACGCTTCGTCAAGATTTGAAAGCGATGCCACGACGCAGCCCGCATCGTCGCGAACACCTTTTGAATGAACTCGACCGGCACATCCTTGTGAAAGAGATCGCTCATCGAGTTAACGAAGATGCGCTGCGGTTTCTTCCACTTGAGCGGTAACTCCACGGCATGTTCATGCGTCGTCAACTCGAAGCCGTTGCGATAGTTTTTCTGCCCCATGAGCTTCAAACGCAGCGACATGCGTTCGGCGTAGCAATTCGTGCAGCCGGGCGAGATCTTGTCGCAGCCGGTGAGCGGATTCCACGTCGCTTCGGTCCATTCGATGGCGGAGTTTTGGCCCATTTCAGGATTGTAGCAACCCCAGGCATTTACTGCCTCCGATGCCGCAAAATTCGCGAAATTCCTTGTATCTGTAACGCGTAAACGTTATCCTCCATGAACACACTCAATGGCTCCAAAAGTGCCGACCGGCGTGCGAGGATGCCGGCCGCACGCAAACCTCTCCTCGCGGGAGCGTACGACGATGAAACAGCGAACTCGACGCGATTTCCTGAAAGACGTCGGCACCGGCGTGGTCGTCGCCAGCATCGGCTCAACCATGGCGGCTGACCTGGGCTTCTCGGCAACCTTCGCGGAACAGGGCACCGATCGCCTCACCTTCGGCGACATGGAGCCGCTTGTCAGCTTCATGCAAGAAACGCCCGCGGCTCGGCTGTTGCCCGGTGTGCAGGAACGCATGCGCAATGGCACGAGTTTGCGCGACATCGTCGCCGCGGCCGCGCTGGCAAATGCTCGCACATTCGGCGGCGAGGATTACATCGGTTTCCACACGCTCATGGCAATCGCGCCGTCCTATTACATGGCTCAAGAACTGCCGGAAAATCGCCGGGCGCTGCCCGTGATGAAGGTGCTGTTCCGCAATTCAAGTCGCATCCAGGAAGAAGGGGGCACGAGCCGCGAGAAGTTGCGACCCGTCGAGGCCACGCCGATGCCGGAAGGGCGAATCGGCGGCGAGGTGTTGCGCGACACGATTCGCCGAGTGCGCAATAATCCGACGGAGCCGGAACGCGTCTTCGCCGGCATGGCCGGCACCGCGGACGACGCGCTCAACAACGTACTCTACGCGATGCAAGACGGCGCCGAGGTGCATCGCACCGTGCTGCCGTATCGCGCCTGGGATCTGATGTCCATCATCGGCCGCGATCACGCCCACACGCTGTTGCGGCAATCGCTGCGCTATTGCGTGCGGGCGGAGAACGATCGCACCGTGCAATATTACAATCCGATGCGAACGATGGTGCCGCGTTTGCTCGATCAGCATCGGCTCGTCGGACGTGAATTGGGTACGCGGCAAGCGGAGGATCGCTGGGTGGAAGACTTCAGCATGACGATTTTCCGTGCGACGCCGGAACGCGCCGCCGACGCCGTTGCCGCGGCGCTTGCGGAAGGGTTGGACCCGGCCGCGATTGGCGAGGCGATCTCGCTCGCATCCAATCAACTGGTCTTGCGCGACAACGGCCGGGCCACCGCGGAAGGCCCGAACAAACCGGCGGGCAGCATCCACGGCGATTCAATCGGCGTGCATGCGTGCGACTCCGCGAATGCGTGGCGCAACCTGTCGCGCGTGGCCAACCCGCGCAACAAGGTCGTTTGCCTGATCCTCGGCGCCTATCAAGCGGCACGCGACCGCGGCGACCGGGGCGGCAACTTTACCACCTGGGAACCCTATCCGCGTGAAGCGCACTCGACGGAAGTGCGCGATATCGAGCCCCCCCGCTTGCTCGACGCGCTCGAAGACGCCATCCGCAATCGCAGCCAGACGCGCGCCGCGGCGATCACGGCACGTTATGGCGCGACCGATCGGCCGATCCGGGCGCTGTGGGATGTGTTGCTCAAATACGCCATCAGTGAAGACGGCGCGTTGCATCACGAGAAGTTCTACCGCACCACGGTGGAAGAATTCAATTCGGTGCGAGCGCCGTTCAAGATGCGTTACCTGATCGCACTGTCCCGCGTCACGGCGAGCGGTCACGGCTACGCGGCGCCGGGGTATGCCGACGCGTGCCGGCTGCTCGGAATTTGAACGACCCGAAAGCGGGATGCACAAACCAAACGATCGCGAAGCAACGGAGATCTCCGTTCTTCGCGATCGTTGCGTTTGCCGAGTCAAGTATTCGTTTTTTCTTGAAAAAAGAAGCACCGTCAAACGAGCGGCTCGTTCGACGGTGCGAGGGTTAATTGGCAAGTTCAGGTTTACTGAATATCGCCGTACATTCCGCTCTCTGCGGAGCCGCCGGCGCGGGTCGCCAGAGCGCGAACCACGAGCGGACTCAACGTTTCACGTAAGAAGACGACGTGGCCGTCCATGAACAGGACGTTGGCGCCTCCGGTATGGAAACTGAAGACTTCATTGTTGGGACCGCAGTCGTGGTTGGACCACAGACAGCTCGCCGGGCCGCCGAACGGCGCCTTGTTGGCATTGATCGCCTTGGAAATGCCGGAGGCATTGTCCGGTTCCGCCCAGCGCCAGCTGGCGCGAGAACCCATCGTGACCGGATCGAGGTAACGGCTCGCCGACCACGTTTCATTGCGGCCAACATCTTCGTAGAAAGCCATGCAATTGGATAGACCGTCCTTGATCATGCCGACGGTCGGCGCGCCGAACAACGGATCGGGATACAGAGTGGGGTCGAGGTGTTTGGTGTTCGTGATCGTCGGTGTGCCGCCGCCCAGGTCAACAACCGGAATGACCGTTGACATCAGCGCCGAGGCCGACAAAAAGGCCGCGCCTGACACGCCGGGAGTCGAAATGTTGGTCGGGTCATTGCTCAGGTTGGTGTAAGGGCACGCGGCATAATCCGATACGCCATACCCCTGGCTGTCCTTGACGCCGCCCGTACGGAGTTCGCGCAGCGGGTTGTTTTGGCACAGCAACATCGGAATCACCGACTTGGCGGCAATCGCGTTGGTGGGCGCCGTTGGATCATTGTAACGCTTGGCAAGGTTGTAATTCTCGTAGGCGCCGTCCTGTTCGAGGAAGGGCAAAAGGAGTGTGATGGGCGACTGCAAATTCTGCGTTTGTTTGAGTGTGGTGGGCGTCTCGTTGTAGAGGTATTCGCCCGCCGGTGGGAAGCAGTTGTTTTGCGAATTGTGCGAATGCAACGCAATGCCCAGTTGCCGCAGGTTGTTTTGGCAATTGGTGCGGGCAGCGGCCTCGCGGGCTTTTTGCACCGCAGGGACGAGCAAGGCGACGAGAATTGCGATGATGGCAACGACCACCAGCAATTCGATCAGGGTGAAGCCTTTGCGAAGGCCCCGTTGTGGAAGGCGTCGAAACATAGCGAGTCACCTCTAGGTTAAACGGAAAGTAAATCCCGCTTCCTCCCGATGGGAGTCAGCACACATTGATTCCAGGTCCATATCCAGTTTCACAGTCCCTTGCGAATTTCGCATTCCTCAAAAAAAATAATCGACTTCGCCTCTTTGGGGTTGTAATTACAGCGGCCGACGACGGTCACTTCGTCGCCGGGCTTGATGCTGTCGGAAATAAGCGCTTTGTACATTTTCGCCGTCATTTCGAAGCGGCAGTGGACAGTCCAGGCTGGAACTTGCTCGGTTTCCAGCACCAGCCGCGTTTCGGTTGCCGAGTTCACGAGCTTTGCCTTGCCGGTCAGTTGAAAGGTGCCGCCTTCGTATTTTTTCTTGGCCAGTTCCGGATTGGCGGCGAAATCTTTGCAAAGAGAAACGAGCGTGACGGGCGAGCGCGCTTGAAAGTCGGCGTACAGCGTCATGGCCCAGGTTCCGCAGAGCCAAAGCACCAGGCACGCGGCAGCGGCGATGACTCCCTTTTTCCACAGGGGCATGCGGTCGGGATCGTAATCATCGTTCTTCTTCTTGCGTTTTTCGCGTTCTTTCTTGCGAAGTTCTTCTTCATCGCGCTTGCGTTGCTCTTCGGCATTCCGACGCGCCAACTCGGCAAAACGGGCCTTTCGTTCCTCCTCAAGTTGCATGGCACGCGCGAGTTGTTTCGCCTGTTGATCTGGATCCGGCTCTTCCGGCAACGCTTCGGCAACCGTTTCCTCGACCGTTTCTTCCGTGGTAGGTTTCGCCGGCGCAGACTTGATGGGCCGCGAATCGGCATTTTCAGCGGGCGCTCGCGTTGCCGCGCCCTGGGCGGGCAATGTCTGCGTCTCGACGGTTTCGTTCTCAGCGGAGATTTCGAAATCGGTTTCGCCGGCCGCCGGTTCTGGAACGGCGGCGGACTCGGCCGCGGCCTGTTCCATCGTCACTTCAAAGTTTGTGTCATTGTCGTCGGCCACCGCGGTTTCTTGCGGTGGTGCGACGGGCAAATGAGTGGCAGTGGCCGGCGCGACGGGCAGATTCGTGGAGGTAACCAAAGCAGGCGCGGCCATCATGGTCTGCGCCGCTCGCCGTACGTCCGTCGCGCCGGGATCGACCTGCTGACGGGCCGTTTTCACACGCTGCTGGAACGCGAGCCAAGCTTCTTCCTTCGCTGCGCGGAAGGCTCGATTCTTGGGGTCCAAGAGAATCGCCACGGCGTAATCTGCCACCGCTCGCTCGTGTTCGCCGCGCGCGGAATGAAACAGCGCCAGTTGTTCGCAATATGCGACGGCATAATAATCGTTCAACCGGGCCGCGTGCGCGAGGTCGTTTACAGCGTGTGCATGTTGTTGCGCATCTCTCAAAACCAAGGCGCGTTGCGCGAAAGCACGTGCATTCTTCGGATCGAGCCGGATCACGGTGTTGAGGTCGGCGAGGGCTGATGCCAGCTGGCCCATCTTCGCCAACGCCACGCCGCGGAGGAAGAAGGAATGCGCATCATTGGAATCGAGTTCGATGGCTCGAGTTAGATCGGCGACGGCGACCTCATACTGTCCGCGCTGCGCCGTCACGGTGGCGCGCATGACATAGGCAACGACCAAGTTGGGATCGCGACTCAATGCGGTTGCGCAGTCCGACACGGCATCGTCGAGAAGCCCCAGACGGCCAAAAACGCGCGCACGCAACGCATACGTCGGCGCCGATG
>DAIOGM010000052.1:0-10586 GCA_036745215.1 Gemmataceae bacterium | reverse complement strand
GATGACGGTTCGAGACGCAAGGCCGCGCTGAAGTCGCGCAACGCCTGGTCGTTTTCTCCACTCGCTGCGTAAATCTGGCCACGGCTGCGCAGGCACTCGGCGTGATCGGGCAACAGGCGGATCGCTGAGTTGAAATCGGCCAATGCCATTTCAACGTTTCCCAAAGCGGCTACCGCAAGCCCGCGTTGATAAAACAGTTCGCCACTGGAATGATCCAGGCGAATGGCAGCATCGAGATCCTCGACCGCACGTTCATGGTCGCCGCGCAAGTGAAACAATCGACCACGCTGCGAAAAGACCTCGGCGTCGGCATCATCCAGCTCCAATGCACGGGTGAAATCGGCCGTCGCTTGGTCGAATTGGCCCAAATGACGATAAGCGGCGCCGCGCGAACGATAGGACGCGGGATTGAGCGGATCGAGATGGAGCGCGTGATTGAAGTCGCTGACCGCATGATCGTACGTCCCCATGCACGCGTGCGCATCGCCGCGCCGGAGATAGCTGAACATCGCCTGGGGACTGAGCCGCAACGCTTGCGTGTAATCTGCGATCGCACGCTCCGGCTCATCGAGCGCGGCATAAGCGTCGCCGCGGTCGTGCCACGGCCACGGCGATGCCGGCGACAAGTGCTGCGCTTCGGTGAAATCACCTACCGCTGCTTGAAAATCGCCCGCGTCCAGATGCGTCTTGCCGCGCAAATGATAGGCCAGGGCGTGATGCGAGTCGAGTTGCAACAATGCTGAGAAATCGGCGATTGCCTCCTGAAAACGACGGGCAAGCCAGTGGACCTGTCCGCGACTCATCAATGCGCCATGGTGTGCAGGGTCGAGTCGCAGCGCGGCGTTGAAGTCGTTGAGGGCCTGCGCGTTGTCGCCCTTGAGTCGATGGGCATCGCCGCGCTGGGCATATGCCTCAACACGAGCGGGATCTTGTAGCAAAGCCGCCGTGAACTCGGCGATCGCCGTTTCGAAGTCGCCGCGTTGCGAATGCTCGCGCCCGCGCTGGAGGCGCGACTCGATGTTGACCTCCACGGTCCGGCGAACCGGGGCCGGCGCGGCAACTGGCCGGCATTGTAATAATGCATCGACGCGCGCGCGATGCCCTTCCATGGCCGCCGCGAACTCCGCAAAGCATCGCTCATCTGCCGACAGCTCACGTTCCCGCAACTGCGGCGCGAGATCGCCGAACAGGTCCGCGTCGCTTAATACGGCGTGTCGAAAAAACGCGCCAACGATCGCGACAAGTAATGAAGAACCGTCTGAAATCTCGAACTGAAACAACCGCTGCAATTCGGCCGCGACGGACCAGCCCACTTCCTTGGCAAGCAATCCGAGCAATTCCCATTCTTCATCGATCCAGTCCGAAGACGGCGGGTCCTGCGCAATCGCTCGCAAAATCTCGGCCGTGTTGAGGGACCCGGCAGTCAACACACCGTTGCGAATCGCAATATCCAGGTTCTGTCGAAGCGTGTTTTTCTCTGGAACCGTCAGCTGCTCAAACGGCTCGCGCGAAACGCGATCGAGAAAGGACCGCAATGGTCGAAAAAAACTATCTTCCAGGGGGCGTTCCCAATCGACTTGCGCGCGCTCCCAAAGTTCTTCGCCCGCGATTAGGACTTCAGCGGCCAACCACGCACGCGCGTTGGCCTGCCGCAAGGCGCGCGCAACTTGTTGGTTAGCCGCCAGGATACTGTCATCCAGGAGAAATCGGCGTGGAGCAGCCTCGCCACCGGAATAGGTGAGAATTCGTTTCAGGGCCAAAAAGGAAAGCACCTGAACGCATTGCAGAGGACTGGTATCCTGCCTGGTCGCGATCAACACGGCCTACCTTTGGTTGGTCTCTGCAAACGCAAATACGGCGAACACATCCTCGCCGAAGTAGAGCGCGGAAAACAATAATTGACTTGGAGCAGTAGATTAATGAGCCTTTGTGTCAGATCGGTGAAGATGGCGCAAATGAAATGAGAAGTTGCGGTCGCAGACGACGACCGCGCGCGCTTTCGATTGGTCGATTGTCGACAGAAATGTTGATTTACCTAGCGCTTCCGATTCAGCTTCTCGCGCTGCGCATGGTCGCGAATTGCCTCTAAATGTTCATGCAACACCTTGATCATTTCCTGCAGCTGATCATTAGCGGCGAGCAGGCGACGCAGGCCATTGTGGAACGCGACCACCGTTGGGAAGTGACTCTTGCGGCGAACGGGGCGCGACAAGTCGCGGAAATCCACCACGCGCGGCAACAAATGCGTGTGCACCAGCTCGGCCATGTCGCGCGACGTTTTGTCGGAACTCGCCAGCAGTTTTCGTAGCGGAAGACGGCGGAGACCTTTGTCGGCCATGGAATTCCCCTGGTAGAACGAACACGAACGGCGTCGCCGCGGTTGTTGCACCGGACGGTTTTTCGGCAAATTCGCTGGATTTTCACCTGTTTGCAGTATACCTTTGTTACAAAGCCAAAGACAAGTCAAAAAACGCGACCATCTCCTCCACCCTCACCGGACGGGGTCGGGGAATAGCCTGTGATACAATGAGTTGGTCGCCGTTTTGTGCACGAGAAGAGGCTGGTGGATCGCTGATAGGATCGCACGTCGTCACCCAGAGCGATTCATGACATTGCACAGGAGGCGCTGAACTTCATGCGGATTCTTCTGCTGGCCGACATTCATGCGAATTGGCCCGCGCTCAAAGCCATCAACGAACCGTTCGATGAGTGCCTCGTCCTGGGCGACCTGGTCGATTACGGCCTCGAACCCGGACCGTGCATCGACTGGGTGCGCACCCACGCGACGCATGCCGTGCGCGGCAACCATGATCACGCGGTCGCGCAATTCGTAAAGACCAACGGCAAGAACGGCTTCAAATATCTGACGAGCGTGACGCGCGAAGTGACGCAGGAGCGCATCGCGGCGGAAGATCGGCGCTTCCTCGCGTCATTGCCCTTGAGCCGGCGCGTGACGCTGGACGGCGTCAAGTTTCTGCTCGTCCATGCGACGCCGCGCGATCCTTTGGACGAATACTCGATCGCTGACGTCGATTTCTGGTCGCGCCGCCTGGTGGACGTGGACGCCCAGGTGATCTGCGTCGGACACACGCATCATCCTTATATCCTCGAAGTCGGCGACAAGATGGTGATCAACCCCGGCAGCGTCGGCCAGCCGCGCGACGGCGATCCACGCGCGTCGTATGCGATCATCGAAAGCCAGCGCGTCGAGCTCAAGCGCATCGAGTATCCGGTCGAGGACACCGTCACCACCGTTCTGCAAAGCAACCTGCCCGAACCTGCCAAGGCACTTCTTGCGGAAGTTTTCCGCACCGGCGGCCTCGCCAAGCCCGACAGCGGCCGAGTCAAGAGTCAGCCTCCCACCAGCACCATGCCCACTTCCGCAGCATAAAGTCGAAGTCATAATTACGCCGTTTACGCGGCCGTTTGTGCGGAGTACTCTGTACTGAGTACTTCTTACTTGCATTCAAGGGGGCCGCCATGCAACTCGGTTTCGTCAGCGCCATCTTGGCGGATTTGACCATCGACGAGGTCTTCACCTTCGCGGCCGACGAGGGCTTCGGTTGCGTCGAACTGATGTGCTGGCCTCCCGGCGCGGCCGACCGGCGCTACGCAGGCGTCACGCATCTTGATGTGACCGCAGTGGATGACGCGCTCATCGCCAAGGTGCGAGGGCTGGTGCACAAGACCGGCGTGCAGATTTCCGGATTAGGGTATTATCCTAACCCGCTTCATCCCGACGCCGCTCATCGCGAGCGCGTCGTCGGCCATCTGATGAAGGTCATCCAGGCGGCGCCGCGCTTCGGCGTGCACGTTGTCAACACGTTCATCGGCCGCGATTGGCACAAATCCATCAAGGAAAACTGGCCGCAGTTCGACGCCGTCTGGCCCGCTGTCGCCAAGTGCGCTGCGGACGCCGGCGTGCGCATCGGCATCGAAAACTGCCCAATGCTGTTCAGCCTCGATGAATGGCCCGGCGGCGCCAATTTGGCGACGACGCCCGAAACCTGGACGACGATGTTCGAGAAAATCCCGACGCTCGGCCTCAACTTCGATCCATCGCACCTCATCTGGCAATGCATCGACGTCGCTCGCTCCGTCCGCGACTTCGGCAAACGCTTCGTCCACGTTCACGCCAAGGATGCGCGCATTGACCACGACAATCTCTACCAGCGCGGCATCATGGGGCTCGCCTGGCATACGCCGAAGTTGCCCGGCCTGGGCGACGTCAACTGGAGCGCATTTTTTTCGGCGCTGACCGACGCGGGTTATCAGGGCGCCGTTTGCATTGAAGTGGAAGACCGCGCGTACGAAGGGTCGCTCGAGACGCGCAAACGCTCGTTGCGGCAGAGCAAGCGCTATTTGGAGCAGTTCATGTAATCATGAAATTGATCGCGCGTGAGTCGCTCTCCGTGCGAATGGATCTTGGCTTGTCGCCAGAGGTCTTCCAGCGCGGTCAATGCGTTCATTTGTTGCTGCGTTGGCGAGCCGGCTTCAACGAGTTCGACAATAAGCTTGACGCGGGCGCGTTCCGGCAAGTCCGGAGATTCCCCGCCGGTTTGAAAACCCCGTTCTCGAAAGTGGCGTGGATCAATTGCGGCATCTTCGAGGTTCCCATTGTGGCCCACATAGCTCATGCGGGCGCCAAGCTGCGAAAGCTGCGTAATCAATCGTGTCGCAGCGCCTCGATTGGATCGAGCCGCGACGCGCGAAACGCGGGATACAAGCCGAAGACGATGCCCACTAAAATCGCGACGGACATCGACAAGATGATCGGCTCGTGATTAAGCCGGGCTGGCACGTTTATACTGAACAACGTTTCGCCGGCCCATGGAACGATGAAAACGAGACTGATGCCGGCGAGCGCGCCGAGGATGCCGCCGGCCGTTGTTTGCACGACGGCCTCAATCAGGAATTGCAAGGTGATGTCCGATCGTTTCGCGCCCAGGGCGCGGCGAATGCCGATCTCGCGGGTGCGTTCGGTGACCGTGGCGAGCATGATGTTCATGATGCCGATGCCGCCGACGGACAGCGAAATCGACGCGATGACGAAGAGCAGCACCATGCCGCGCGTCTTGGCGCGGCGAGCCTCCTCGATGCGATCCAGCGGCACAACCACGCGCCAGTCCCGCTTGAGGTGGCTGCGTTCCAGTTGATCGCGGATCACGGCGCCGGCGTCGCGCACCTTGTCGATATCGGAGATCGTCAGCGTGACCTGATGCAATTCCACTTGCTCGCCGGAGCGCGAGCCTGACTGGCGAATGTAGACCTTCTCGCCGAATCGGCCGCGGCACGTGCTCAATGGGATATAGACGTCACTGTTGAATTCCTCAGCGGAGCCGCCCGAGTTCGTGATCGGCGAGCGATCCTTGAGCACGCCGACGACGACGTAATGGTGCTTGGACAAGACGATCGTCTGCCCGACCGCGGACTGAAAGGGAAACAACGTCTCGGCAACGTCGGCGCCCAGGACGACGACGTTGCGCAGATCGTTGTCGTCGCCCGGCTCGCTCACTTCATCGCTGTCGATCAAAAATCGGCCTTCCACGAGTTCGAGCCGATTGACGTTGCGATACGCTGCCGTCGTGCCGACGACGCGGCCATTGTACATGCGATGCAGGTTGCGGATTTCCTGCGGAAAATACCGCATCGGCACGCTGCCGACGATGCAGTCGAGGATCAGGAATTGTTCGTAGTCCGCGTAAGTCAAGCCATACGCGGCGATGAAGCTGCGGCGCTGGCTCGTGGAATCGTCGGCCGGTTTGACGCTCTGCACGATGACGTTCGTCGCGCCCTGGCGTTTGATGTCTTCCAGGGCGTCGTGCATGCTGCCTTCGCCGAACGCCATCAGCGTGATGACGGCGCCGGTGCCGATGATGATGCCGAGGACCGAGAGGAACGAGCGCAGCTTGTGCAGCCACAAGCTGCGTGCCGCGAGGACGAAACTGCGGCGCGACTTGTCCCAAAAAAGCAAGAATTGGTTCGCGGATGCGGCCATATCAAACCTTCGCTCACGCTTCAGGCTCGGACTCGGAATTCCTAACGCACGGAATCTACCAGTAACGAATTCAACGTCGCTACAAACGCGGAGGACACGTCCTGGGCAACCTTCGGCGTTGCGTTGCGCTCGTCGGTTTCAATTTGGCCGTCGCGCATGCGGACGACGCGCTTGGCCCAGGCGGCAATATCGTTTTCGTGCGTGACCATGATGATCGTCTTGCCGGCGTCGTTCAGACGAATCAACATCTGCATGATCTCGTCGCTCGTTTTCGAATCGAGGTTGCCTGTGGGTTCGTCCGCCAAAATCACGTGCGGATCGTTGACGAGGGCGCGGGCGATGGCGACGCGCTGCTGCTGACCGCCGGAGAGTTGCATCGGCCGATGGTCAAGCCGATCGCCGAGGCCCACCAGCTGCGCGAGCTGGATGCACCGCTGCTGCGTTTTCTCGTTGATTCGGCAACCCTGGTAAAGCAAGGGCACTTCAATGTTCTCGACGACCGTGTACTGCGGCAACAAGTTGTACGATTGAAAGATGAAGCCCAGGTACCGGCTGCGGATTTCGGAAAGCCGATCGTCTTCCATGTGTGAAACGTCGTCGTCGCCGAGGATGTAACGGCCATCGGTCGGCCGATCGAGACAACCGAGCAAATTAAGGAGCGTCGATTTGCCGGAACCGGACGGGCCCATCAGGGCGACGAAATCGCCTTGATTGACGGTGAGCGTGACGCCGCGCAGAGCCCGGACCGTTACCGATTCGAGGTAATAGTTCTTTGTCAGGTGTTCGATACGAACAACGGGGTACATGTCAGTTCTTGTTATTCGGGCCGGGGATGAACTCACGCGGGCCGTTTGGCTCCTGGAACGCCTTGCCGTCGTTGCCGGGCGGGGGCACATTCGGGAAGTTCCCGCCCTTGCCTTTGCCGCCGTCTTTCTTCTTGCCCTTCTTGCCCTCGCCGTCGTCCGCGTCGGCGCCGCGCCGCGAGCTGGGCACGCCGGGCTTGAGGTCGCTCTTCTGCGGCAACAGCGGCTGCGTATTGAGGACGACGCGATCGCCTTCTTGCAGGCCTTCCTTGACCTCGGCGAACTTGTCGCTCGACTTGCCCATCACGATGTCGCGTTCTTGCGGATAATTGTTGGCATCCAGGACAAAGCACTTGCGATTGGCGCCCTTGGAAACGTTGCCGAGCACCGCCTGAATCGGCACGATCAACACCGGCTCGGGCGTCTCGTCCGCGGTGATGGTGACTTCGGCGCTCATGCCGGGCCGCAGCTTGTCGTCAGTGGCCGTGTCTTCGATGGAAACCATTGTCTGATAGACTTTGACATCCGACGAGAAAAACTCCGTCTGCGAGGCGACGGCCGCGACCGACTTGACGTGTCCATTGAACGTTCGGCCCGGATTGGCATCGACACGGATGCGCGCTTTCAGGCCAGGATAGGTCACGACGTGATCCAGATCCTTGAAATCGTCGCGCAGTTCTTCCATCGCGCTATGATAGGTGGTCAGTGAAAACAGATCATGCCGGCCCATTGACATGCCGAGCCGCAAGATGTCGGTGTAGTGCGTGGGCCTGGTTTGCTCCGCTTTGCCGGTGAGCTTGCCGACCATCGCTTCGTGGACGCGGGCGTTGACCAGCATCTTGGAGAGGTTCGGAATGCGCATCAGCTTCTGGCCTTCGCGGACCGGCTCGCCTTGCGCGACGATCGATTGCTGATTGCCGGACCCGCTGCGGCTCTGTTCGGGCACGTAATAAACGACCATGCCGTCCTGCGGCGAAACCATGCGATACCACTTTTCATCCTTTTCCATATCGCGCAGGCGATCGACTTCTTGCTCATGGATCGATTTCTTGGCGACCTCGTCCGCATGCGCTTTGTCCATCTTGAGATCGGCCTGCTTGATGACCTTCTTCAAAGCCCGCTCGGCCTCCTTCAAATCGCTCCAAATCAGGGTCGCTGCTTTCTCCAGGTCGAACTTCAAATAAATATCGAGGTCCCCCTGCACTTTCCGCAACGAGATTTCGGCACTGGCGAGTCGGCTTTGATCCCCCTCGGCCTGGCTGCGGCTGAAGTAGCCTTTCTTGACCATGCGTTGCGACCACGAGGCACGGTCGAGCCAGGTTTCCTTGTCGGAGCGAGCAGTTTCGATCTTGCCTTCCAGCTCGCTGATGGTTTGCAGGAAGCCGCTGGTGAACTTGTCGAACGCCAGCGAAGATTCCTTGCGAACGTCGCTTTCGAACTCGCTCGGCATATATTTCTGCATCGGCTTGGCCAAAGCGCCGGCCATCGCGGCGATGAAATCGTTTTCCAGATCGCTGCTGAGGTAGCGCTGCAGGGCGTGCCGCGTTTCGATCCGGGTCACCTTGGCGCCCGCGAAATAGCCGACGTATTTCTTGAGATCGAGTTCTTTCAGGTCGCGGATGACCTCGGCGGATTTGATATCGATCTCGTTCTGAATCTCCTGGATGGTGTAATTGGTCTTCGCCTCGATCAGGAGGCTGAACGAATTTTGCACGGTGTTTCGCTGCGTCTTGAGCTGATCTTGAAAGCCGGAGTCGTCGAGCTCGACGATGCGATCGCCGACCTTGACCTGGGCGCCGTCCTCGATGATCCATTTGATGATCGACGCGCTGGTGCTGCCCTTGCTGCCGGCCTTCACGCGAACGATGATGTCGCTGTTCTCCGCCGACTCGAGGGAGCCGCGTTCGATGATGTCCACTTTCAGGCGTTGCTTTTTGACGGTCCAGATCGGGCCGTTGTAAGGTTCCCGGCCGCCGCGGATGAACCAGAAGAAAACAACCGCGGCGATGCACACGCAGCCGACGAAGCCGGCGATCCACAGGAAAGGAGCAGCCTTACTGAACGCGCTTTTCGGGGTTGGCCGCGGGGGGTGGGACGAATTCATAGGGGCGCCGTTCGAGCCGTTGGCCGACTCGGTTGCCAGTTGCGTTGGTGCTGAATTCATCGATCCACACTCCTCGTTCATCCAACGGCATTTGTTCCACGTCGAGGAACAGCTGCTGCCGAGCAATCTGGTAGTCAATCCACGTCTTCGCCAACTGCGACTGAGCTTGCGGCAATCGGGCGTACGCCTGCAAAAGCTGGTTCGTCAAGGAAGCGGCGTTGCCCGCGGCGTTCGCGGCGGCGTTCGGGCTGTTGTCGGGCACCTGCGGAGACGTAAAAATCTCGAAGGCGCTCTCTACTTGTTTGTACGCTAATTCCACGGCCTGTTGCTGGATTGTAAGGTTTTCCGCCAGCACTTGCAACTGTCTAATGTCCACGCGCACCTGGGCCGTGATCTCGTCTTCCTTTTGCTGCAAATCGCGCCGTGAACGTTGCAGAGCGATCAATCCCGCACGGTATGCATTGCGCTCGGTAATTCGAACCAGGGGCAGTTCGAAGTTCATGATCAACTGATGGCGAGTTCGACTTTGGTCGAACGCCAAGGGTTGGGCCTGATTCGGTGGCGTGGTGCTATCCATATGATACGCTAAATTGAACGCGCCTAGCAAGCCATTTGCGAAAACTCTTACCTGCCGCCACGTATCCACCAGTTGCCCACGGGCGTTCATCAACTCCAGGCGATTTTCCAGGGCGGCCTGGGTCGCGACCTGGTACGCGGTATCGAGGTCGGTGCGCATCAGATCGACGCCATCGACGACCACCGGAGCGATCGTGGACCAGTTGAGCCGAACGTCGGCGAAACGCTCCTCGCTGGCGTCGCCCAGCACCAGGGCGAATGCGTTGCGCACGTCGCGCCAGCGCGCCGACTTTTCCTTGAGCCGGGCGTCCTCGCGGACTTCCTTTCGCCAAAGGCCCTTTTCATATACACGCACGTAATCTTCAAACTTGCCGACCGCGATGTCGGAATCGAGCGCTTTTAGCTCTTTTTGCTCGTCAATGGTAAGCGTCTGCCCCTTTACTTCCAGATCCGTTTTGAGGTCCAATAGTTTGCGTTGGCGGGTGCGTTGCTTGATCAAGTGATCGATGAAGCTCTTGGCGTCCTTCAAATCTTGCCAGTGGCCCCAGTTCTTTGCGAAGTTGATCTGGAATTGCTTGGCGGATTTGGTCAGGCGCGACGACTTGGTCAGCACGTCGAGGCCAGCGCGAATCTTTTCGGGCGCGGCCTCGTCGTCGAGCTTGTCGAGTTGCTTGAGCGTCGCCTTGTAATCTTCGATGATCGAGTCGTACTTTTCGAGCTGACCGGAGATGGGCCGCATCGCCTGATCGTCGAGTTCCAAGAGCGTCGGCATCGGCACGCCCAGCTGGGCCTTGAACGAGTCGAGCGAATTCTGCAGGGCTTGCTCCCTGGCGAGCACGGTGCTGCGGCCTTGCAATAGCTGCAATTGAACCTGGCCGACTTGCAAGAAGGAGACGAGGCCGCCGCGTTCGTACTCCTCGAAAAGCGGCAGCACGTCGGTGAGTGCTTTGACGTTGGCGGCTTCGTAGCGCACTTCGTAGACCTTGTACAGCGACGGCAAGAAGCCTTCGGACAGGCCGACGGGATTCGTTTGCAGGAACAGCGACCCCGGCACCGCAGCGCCGCCGAACCGAGCGGTCTGCATTCCCTCATAGGGATCGCCGCC
>DAIOGM010000051.1:21360-25592 GCA_036745215.1 Gemmataceae bacterium | reverse complement strand
CTTGTCTCCTTGTCTCCTTGTCTCCTTGTCTCCTTGTCTCCTTGTCTCCTTGTCGCGTATAACGATATGGTTCTAAAAAGAGTCATACTCCAGTCGAGGTCCGCATGTCCTGCTCGTGTGTCGTCGGCCTGCAATGGGGCGATGAAGCAAAAGGGAAGATCGTCGACCTTCTCACCGGCGATCACCACCTCGTCGTCCGCTACAACGGCGGCGCCAATGCCGGACACACCATCGTCAAGGGCGGCGTCACCTACAAGCTTTCGCTCATTCCGACCGGCATTCTCAGCCCGCACATTCAAGCGGTCATCGGCAACGGGCTCGTTGTCAACCCGGTGCGCTTCCTCGAAGAGGTTGCCGACCTGCGCACCAAGGGCATTGCGATCGGCGACAATCTCGTTCTCAGCGATCATGCGCATCTCATCTTTCCGTACCACATCGAGGAAGAACGAATCTTCGAACAAGGTTCCGAGGACGCGATCGGCACGACGGGCCGCGGCATCGGGCCGTGTTATCAGGACAAGGTCAATCGCTCCAACGGCATTCGCGTCGGCGATCTGCTTTATCCCGATCATTTGCGCGATCGGCTGCGGGCGGTCGTTGCTCGCAAGAACGCGATGCTGAGCGGGCTCTCGGCGGCCGCGAAAAAAATGGATGCGGACGCGCTTTGCGACGAATACCTCGGCTACGCGGCCAAGATGAAGCCGCACATCAAGAACACGACGCATCTCTTGCATCAAGCGCTCAAGGCGGGCAAGCGCTTGCTTTTCGAAGGCGCTCAAGGCAGCTTGCTCGACGTCGATCATGGCACGTATCCGTACGTCACCAGTTCGAACAGCTCGGCGACCGGCATCTGGTCCGGCTCCAGCGTGCCCGCGAAACATCTGACGCGCATCATCGGCGTCATCAAGGCGTATTCGACGCGCGTCGGCCGCGGACCGTTTCCGACGGAGCTCGACGACGGGCCGACCGGCATCGGCGAGACGATTCGCAAGATCGGCCGCGAATACGGCACCGTCACTGGCCGGCCGCGCCGCTGCGGCTGGCTCGACCTCGTTGCGGTGCGCTATTCGGCTGCGCTCGGCGGCGTCGATGAAGTGACGATCATGCTGCTCGATGTGTTGAGCGCCCTTGATGAGCTGAAGATTTGCACCGCGTACGAAATCGACGGACAACGCACCAGCGACTTCCCCGGCGACGCGTTCCTCGTTGATCGCTGCAAGCCGGTGTACGAGACGCTGCCCGGCTGGAAGAAGGACCTCGCGTCCGTCCGCAAGCCGGGCGACCTGCCGGCGGCGGCGAAGCGCTATGTTGAGCGCATCGCGGAGCTGGTACAATTGCCGGTGAGCATCGTCTCGGTCGGCCCCGACCGCGAGCAAACCATCTTGATGAAATGAACCCTCAAGCCCCGGGATGAGCGCAGCGATTCCCGGGGGTCGGACCCGCGGGAATCGCTGCGCTCATCCCGCGGCTTGCAGAATATGAACTTGAATCAAGACACCCTCAACCGCCTGAAAGCCGCCGGACTCGATCCCGCCAAGTTGCCGCGCCACATCGCCATCATCATGGACGGCAACGGCCGCTGGGCCCAGGAACGCGGCAAGGAACGCATTCACGGCCACATGGAAGGCGTCAACAGCGTTCGCCGCACCATCGAAGAATGCTGCCGGCTCGGCATCGAACAATTGACGCTGTATTGCTTCAGCACCGAGAACTGGAAACGGCCGCTCGAAGAAATCAACTTTCTTATGGCGCTTCTTAAAGAGTATCTCATCAAGGAACGCACCGAGATCATGAAAGAGAACATCCGCTTCACGGTCATCGGCCGGCGCGATGGGCTGCCCGATTACGTGCAAGCGGAGATGGACGAGAACATCCGCGTCAGCTCGAAGAACACCGGCATGACGCTGTGCCTCGCGATCAACTACAGCAGCCGCACGGAAATCGTGGACGCGGTTCGCGACATCGCTCATCAGGCGCGCGGCGGCGTGCTGCGGCCCGACGACATCGATGAAGCGACGATCGACAACGCGCTTTACACCGCGGGCATGCCGGAACCGGACTTGCTCATTCGCACGGCCGGCGAGATGCGCATCAGCAATTTCCTGTTGTGGCAGATTTCGTACGCGGAGTTGTGGGTGACGGAGAAATGCTGGCCCGACTTCGACGAGGCGACGCTGCGGCAGGCGTTGCACGATTTCGCGAAACGGGAGCGACGTTTCGGGGGGTTGAAGAATTGAATTCATGGCAAAAAAATGGATGGCAAAAAAATAAGAATTACAGAGTTTTGACACTGCATTTCATTTTTTTGCCATCCATTTTTTTGCCATGTTCTTTGTGGTGCATCGCATGCTGAAAACCCGCCTCTGGATGGGAGCAATCCTGATCGCACTCGCGATCGGCATGCTCGTCGGCGATCAACATCTCGCGCCTTGGTTTCCCTTTCTCTTTTTGTTCCAATTTGGACTCACGCTCGCGGCGTGCCATGAACTCGTGAACCTGCTCGGTCCGAATCGTGTCCCTCAAACGCCGGTTTGTTATTTTGGCGTCGCTGTTTTCGTGTTGTCCAACTGGCTATTGCATTACGTCAACTCCAATGTCCATGCACCTTTTTGGCTGCTTCTGATCGGAATCCTGGCTGGATTCCTTCTGATCACCTTCCTATATGAGATGGCGACGTTCACGGCGCCGGGCCGGTCCGTGGAACGCATCGCGTTTACCTGGTTGATCCTGGGTTACCTCGGCCTCCTGCCTTGCTTTTTCGCCCAGATTCGCTGGATTCCGGGCGATCACCAGGATAACAGCGTCCGCCTCGCCCTGGCCGTGTTCGTGCCAAAATGTTGCGACATCGGCGCGTACACGGTGGGCCGACTGATCGGCAAGCACAAGATGACGCCGGTCTTGAGCCCGAAGAAGACGTGGGAAGGCGCGATCGGCGGACTCGTGACCGCTGCATTGGTTGCGATCGGCATCGACCGGCTTGGTCCGACGCCGGTTTTGGGACAGGATTATCGATGGGAAATCGGCTTCGGCTTGAGCGTGGGCATCGCGGGCATGCTCGGCGATTTGGCCGAATCGCTGCTCAAACGCGATTGTCAGACGAAGGACGCGTCCACGGCGGTCCCGGGTTTCGGCGGCGTGCTCGATGTCGTCGATGCGATCATATACTCGGCGCCCGTGAGTTACTTTTGGTTTCAGATGTCTTAGCGAGCCACGGGGTTTATCCCCGTGGAACGGACATCCATTCCACGGGGATAAACCCCGTGGCTCGCCGAGGTGGTATAAACAACCTCATGAACGACTCCACCGTCACCTTGACTCTCAACGACCGCGACGAAGCCGTCCAGCTCTTCGGCAGTCGCGACCAATACCTGCGGCTGATCCGCGACGCGCTCGGCGTGCGCATCATCGCGCGCGGGGACACCGTGCAAATCGACGGCGATCCGACCCTCGTCGAACAGGCCGAACGCGTCTTCGCGCAACTACGCCAAACGTTGCAGCGTCAAGAATCCTTGAGCGCCGAAAACGTCCGCACGATCTTGGCTCAAGCACAAAAAGGCGACAATGGCGCCGCCCCCGCGGTTCCTGCACCTGTCACGTCCATGGCGAATAACCGTTCCGTTCGTCCACGCACCGACGGCCAGGCGCATTACGTCGAAGCGATGAAGAGCAACGACGTCGTCCTCGCCGTCGGCCCCGCCGGCACCGGCAAGACGTATTTGGCGGTCGGCATGGCCGTCAACATGCTGCGCCAGGGCGCCGTCAAACGCGTCGTTCTCGTTCGCCCCGCCGTCGAAGCCGGCGAAAAGCTCGGCTTCCTGCCAGGCGACATCGCGGCCAAGATCAATCCGTATCTGCGCCCTCTGTTCGACGGCCTCAACGACATGATGGAGCCCGAACAGGTCAAGCGCTACCTCGACTCCGACATCATCGAAGTCGCGCCGCTCGCCTTCATGCGTGGCCGTACGCTGAATCATTCCGTCATCATTCTCGACGAAGGGCAGAACACGACGATCGCTCAGATGAAGATGTTCCTCACGCGCATGGGCAACGGCTCGAAGATCATCGTCACCGGCGACATCACGCAGGTCGATTTGCCCGGCAACCTGAAGAGCGGCTTGATCGACGCGATCCATCGTCTCGACAACCTCGAGCACGTCGCCGTCGTTTTTCTGACCGAACACGACATTGTCCGGCACCCGTTGGTCCAAAGGATCGTCAAGGCGTACGAGGAA
>DAIOGM010000051.1:0-21260 GCA_036745215.1 Gemmataceae bacterium | reverse complement strand
GAACGGCCTCGCCGCAAGAAGTAGTGGTGAGTGGAGAGTGGATCGTGGAGAGTGGGAATACCATTCTTTACTCTCCACTCTCCACTCTCCACTCTCCACTATCCACTACCCAAAGGCGTACGAGGAAGAACGGCCTCGCCGCAAGAAGTAGTGGTGAGTGGAGAGTGGATCGTGGAGAGTGGCAAATTGAAATGCCATTCTTCACTCTCCACTCTCCACTATCCACTCTCCACTACCCACATGTTTGGACCACTCAAGAAACTCCCGCGTCTTTTACAATGGGACGGCCGCACGCGTTCGTCGCGTCAAGAAGAGCCGTTATTGAAGCAACTGGCCCACCGGCGTTCGATGACGCGTCTCGCCGTGGTTTGGTCGGTCACGATCATGGTGACCGCGCTGGCGATCTGGTGGGGCCCGCCGATGCGCTATCGCGTCGGCGAGGCGTATTCGCACGATCTCCGCGCCCGCGTCGAATTCACCGTCATCAACCATGTCGAGCTCATCAATCAAGAACGCAAACCCGTCGGCGACCGCCCGGTCATTCAAGAAAACGCCGTGCATTCCGATCGTCCCGTGCTCGAGAAGTATCCGCGCGGCATGTTGCTCGTGCCGCGCGGCGAGCCGATCCTGGAACGGCAACTCGATCTCTTGAAACAAGAACATCGCGCTTACCTCGACAGTCTGACCTCGCGCGATTACTGGTATCGCGGCGCGGCGATGTTCATGGTCCTGAGCCTGCTGACGGCCCTCGTCGTCATTTACGTAGCGCGCTTTCAGACGAGTCTGTCGCAAAGCTTGCCGATGATTGCGGGCGTGTGCGTCTTGATTGTGACGACGATCGTCCTGGGCGCCTTCTTGAGTCCGCCGCCATGGAACGCGTTGTTGTTGCCGATGACATTGACCGCGATGGTGTTGACGCTGGCATACAATCCGCAGTTCGCATTGATGATGACGTTCGCGCTGGAGCTGGCGTTGACGGTCGTCCTCGGCGGCAGCGTCGAACAGGTGCTCGTCCACATGGGCGGCATGGCGACGGCCATCCTGTCGCTGCGGCATGTGCGAACCCGTACGCAAATCGTGCGCGTCGCCGTGGCGTCCGGGCTTGCGTATGCGGCCACGACGATCGCGACCGGATTGCTTTCGGAGCAAACGCTTTCGTTGACATTGACCGACGCATTCCGCTGCTTCCTCTGGGGCTCGCTCGCCGGCTTCTTGTTGACGGGACTGCTGCCGATCGTGGAACGCAGCTTCAGTTTCGTCACCGACGTGACGTTGCTTGAGTACGCCGACGGCTCGCATCCCTTGTTGCAGGAATTGGTTCGCCGCGCGCCGGGCACGTACACGCACAGCATCACGGTCGCGACGTTGGCGGAAGCGGCGGCCGAGGCGATCGGCGCCAACCCGCTCCTGGTTCGCGTCGGCAGTTACTTTCACGACATCGGCAAGATGCTCAAGCCCAATTACTTCATCGAAAACCAGGCCGGCGAAAATCGTCATGACGCCCTGGAGCCCGCCCTTTCGACGCTCGTCATCATCGGCCACGTCAAGGACGGCGTCGCCCTCGCGCAGCAATATCATCTGCCGCGGCCGATCATCGACTCGATCGCACAGCACCACGGCACGACGCTGGTCGAATACTTCTATCGCGAGGCCATGCGTTTGCAAGATTCGCACGGCCAAGCGGCGGCCGACTTGGAATCTTGTTTCCGCTATCCCGGTCCGAAGCCGCAAACGCGCGAACAGGGCATCCTTATGTTGTCGGACGCGGTCGAGAGCACGAGCCGATCGCTCGCGAATCCGACGCCGGGCAGTTTGCAAAAGCTGGTGCACGATCTGTTGATGAAGCGTTTGCTCGACGGCCAATTCGAAGAAAGCGGACTGACGTTGACGGAGCTGCACGTGATCGAGGAGGCGCTGTGCAAGTCGCTGATCGCGCTGTTTCATGCACGCATCAAGTATCCGGAGGCGGAGCCGGAATCGAGAGCCGCGTGATATGCTTGTTAGCCCCCCCTTTTACCCAACTAGACTTGGGTAACAAGTCGACGCCGCAAGTTGTTTGCAGAAAACACGTTGCAATTCGCCCGCACCCTTTTTGCCACGAAACAACGCAGCGGGGGTGCACGGCGGGACGCGATTATTATGTAGACCGGTGCCGGCCGTTTCGTTTACAATAAAGCGTCACATACCGGAGTGTTTTCGATGACATTGCAAATACAAGAACCGAACCGCTTCGATGAACCGCGCGAGGCAAAAGCTTATTCCGACGTGATCACCAAGGTCGCCGCGGAAGGGCAGGCGGTAATCGTCCGTCGCGACGGCATCGACGTGGCTGCCATCATCTCGCTCGACCAATGGGAAATCCTTCAAGATGCCCTCGCCATGGAGGAAGCGCAACGCCAACTCAAGACAATGGACTTGCAGCGATTAGTCAAAGAGAATCCGCCGCCACAATCGTGGTTTGACAACGACGAGCCGAAGCCGTTCTGAGGATGTCGCCTGATGCCCGGTCAATTGCGTTGCGGCGCGATCGTTTGGACCGAAATCGCCGATGCCAACGGCATACGAAAGGTCCGACCCGCGGTTGTCATTACCACCGACGATCAGATTTCAGCAGTCGATTTGTTGGAAGTCGTTGCCATCACGAGTTTCCTGCCAGACCCACTCCCCGATGACTATGTCTTGTTGCCGTGGCACGCCCAAGGCCATCCGCGCACCGGCCTGAATCGCGAGAGCGCGGCAGTTTGTTCGTGGATGGCCATGATAACGCCGCAAGACGTTCAAAACGTAGTCGGCCAGGTGCCTGGGCCGATATTTTCCATAATCGTCTCCAAATTGCCCGGCCGGCAGACGCCTTGATGTTGAATCACGGTCCGGATTTTTGTGGGCGTTTTCCCCCTCGCATTCCGCTTCAGACTATTTATAATGGACGAGAGTAACCCACCCGCGCGAAAGCGCACGCCTGGAAAACACACCCGCCTATTCTCAGCTAGGAGTCTCTTCGATGCCGCGGAATCGCTTCTCGTGCTATTGCGTTTTGTGCGCTCTTCTTGGCCTCGCGCTGGCGTGGCTCTTGTTCATCGCGCCGCCGTCGGTTTCGGCACAGCAGCCGAAGGGGCCCGTCAGCTTCATCAATGATGTGGCGCCGATCCTGCAAAAAAACTGCTTCGCGTGTCATGACGCCAAGAAGAAGAAGGGCAAACTCGAGATGACAAGCTGGGAATTGTTCCGCAAGGGGGGCGCGTCGGACGATCCGATCGCGGCGGGCAAGTCGAAGGAGAGTCTAATCATCACGGTGCTGACTTCGACGGAAAAGAATCGCATGCCGCCGGCCGAGGCGGGCGATCCGCTCAAGAAGGAGCAGATCGCGATCATCGCCAAATGGATCGACGAAGGGGCGAAGCTCGACAAGGACGTGGACGCGAAGGCGGACCTGGTGCGCGAGCTGCGCGTCCGTTTCGTGCCGCCGATGCCGCTCGTCAAATATCCGTTCCCGGCGCTCATCAACGCGATGGCGTTCACGCCGGACAACAAGCGCATCGTCGTCGGCGGCAATCATGAATTGACGGTGTGGGACGCGTCGAGCGGCAAACTGCTGCGCCGCATTCGAACTCGCGCCGAGCGCGCTCATGTGATGACGTTTCTGCCGGACGGCAAGCTCGCCGTCGCCGGCGGCCGGCCGGGTCAGGAAGGGGACGTTCGCATTTACAATATCGATGCGGGCACGCCGAAGGATCTCGGCGGCGCTCCGATGACGGACGGCGTTGATGACAAGGGCGTCATGTTGAAACAACTGGTGCAGGTGGATGACTCGATCCTGGCGATGGCCGTCAGCAAGGACGGCGCCAAGCTTGCCGCCGGCGGGACCGACCGCATTATCCGCGTGTTCGACGTCGGCTCCGGCAAACTCGAACACGCTGTCGAGAATCATGCCGACTGGATTCTCGGGCTCGCGTTCACGCCGGATGCCAAGGCCATCGTCACCGGCAGCCGCGACAAGACGGCGAAGGTTTGGGACCTCGCGAACAAGGAATCGCTCTTGACGTTCCCCGATCATCAGAACATCGTCAACAACGTCGCGATGACGCCGGACGGCAAGTTCGGCCTCTCCGCCGGCGAGGACGGCACGATCCGCATCTGGCAAGCGACCGACATGGCCAAGATGATCGGCAAAGCGACCAAGAGCTTGACGGGCCACGGCAAGGCGGTCTTCCGTCTGGCGAACCATGATGACGTGAAGAAGCCGTTGATCGCGTCATGCAGCGCGGACATGACGGTACGTCTTTGGGACCCGATCGGCGGCACGGCGCTGAAGACGCTGTCGGGCCACACCGATTGGGTGTACGCCGTCGCGATCAGCCCGGACGGCCAGCTCGTCGCCGGCGGCGCCGCCAACGGCGAGGTGCGCGTCTGGAAAACGGATGGCGCGCCGGTGAGCAACTTCAATGCGACGCCGGGGTATGTGGCGAAAGTGGATGTGCCCAAGAAGTGAATTAGTTGTTGTGTCGCGTCGCCAATCGAGTGGGTGGACCGAGAATCAGGGATTGACAGTTCCCGTGTAGGCAAAGTTTGGTGCGATTTCGACCAATCGGTCCGCGCCGCGAAAACGGACATCGAAAAACTGCAGGCAGCCAGCCAGACCCAGCAAGGGGTAGCGGATTGGCGCCGGCGAGAACCCGACGACTGCGTTCCATCGCATGGTTCGAATTCCGTCCGTCAATTCGAGGGCCGCGGCGCCAAATCGCAATGGATAACCTTGTCCCCGCCACCGCAGGCCATGGCTCGTTTGCGGATGCAAGTTGATGCCAAGCGACAATGCCATGGCCATCGGAAACACGGTCTCATCTGAGCCCGTGTCAACCAGTGCACGAAGGAAAAGTTGCCTTTGGCCGGTTGGCCCGAACAGAACGATCGGCAGCAGAGGACGCCATCGAACCAAGGCAGACGATGGCAACGACGGGGGCGGCGAACCGGAGATCGCCTCGTCCTGATATGGAAACGTCAGCATCGACCCTCCATCAATTCAAGAAAAAACCCACGAGTCGTTGTCGAATTCGATTCGCTCCAGCGCTGTGTTTTGTGGATCTTCTCCCGCGTCAATGATTAGCTCGTAGAGCGTCATCAAATCGGCATGACTCGCGACGACCACACGCCCATCTCGGCTGAAGGCGACCCACTGCCCATCGTACTTGCGCAGCTCATCCCATGAAAAACGGGCACGATTCTCTTGAAATTCTTTCACGTTCATCGCGCGTCTCCTCGACTGAGGGATTGACCGTCAACATCCCTCATTCTAATCCCAGTCAACGAGTTCGTGCCATTCGTGGACGATTATTTCTGGCTTTTCAGGTCGTTGTCGATCATGAGAACGTCCCCCCAACGTCATTCACTTCCCGCGAATCCCGACGTCGAGCAGTTCTTGGTGGCCGCGGTGGAGCGAGCCCGCGCCGATCTCGGCGATGATTTGTTGAAACGGCCCGGCAAGAATCGGCGGCCGCCTGACGAAGCGAAGTAATCTGCCTCCGGGAGTGGTATTTCGGCAAAATCGCCAAAATACCCGTTGCCCTTTTGGTGGGCACGACTTAGAATCTCCCTAACAACTTGGTTTTCGGTATCTTATCGAGAGTGGCTGAGGGAAGGGCCCTTTGAAGCCACAGCAACCGGTCGCACCCTGCGATGCTGGTGCTAACTCCCCCCGGTTCGTCCGGGAGAGATAAGATCGTGCGATGCACGCCTTTTTCTCTATCAATCCACAAGATACCCGCCGGTTGATTTGATGTCGCCGCTTGCGGTTTAGCGCTCTCGTCGTTTCGCGCGAGCGCTAAGCCGCAAGCGGCAAACCGGAGATTCATCCATATGAGCGATTTCGTACGCGGCCTCAAGTGTCGCCTGTGCGGCAAGGCGTATCCCAAACAACCCCTCAACTATTGCGAAGACGATTTCGGTCCGCTCGAGGTCGATTACGATTACGCCGCCATCAAGGAGTCCATCCATCGCGGCAAGATCGAGATGCGGCCCTTCAATATGTGGCGCTATCGTGAGCTGTTGCCGATCGACGGCGAACCGACGGTCGGCCCGCTCGTCGGCGGCACGCCGCTGGTTCGCTCGAATCGCCTGGCCGAGGCGCTCGGCGTCGAGAAACTGTGGATCAAGAACGACGCCGTCAATTTTCCGACGCTCTCTTTCAAAGATCGCGTCGTCTCCGTGGCATTGTCGAAAGCGCGCGAGTTCGGCTTCACGACCGTCGGCTGCGCATCGACCGGCAACCTCGGCAACAGCGTCGCCGCCAACGCGGCCCAGGCCGGCTTGACGAGCTACATCTTCGTGCCGCACGATCTGGAGACCGCCAAGATTCTCGGCACGCTCGTCTACGGGGCCAACCTCGTCGGCATCAAGGGCACGTACGACGACGTCAATCGCCTGTGCAGCCAGATCGCCGACCGCTACAACTGGGGACTCGTCAATGTCAATCTGCGCCCGTTTTATGCGGAAGGTTCGAAGACCGTCGGCTACGAAATCGCCGAACAGCTCGGCTGGCGCACGCCGCAGCACGTCGTCTCGCCAATGGCGGGCGGCAGCCTCATCGGCAAGATTCACAAAGCGTTTCACGAGCTTTACAAGGTGGGCCTCTTGAAGAATGAGCCGAAGTGCAAATTCTACGGCGCTCAGGCGACCGGCTGCAATCCAATCACCGGCGGACTCAAGGCAGGCTCGGATTCGCATCGCCCGGTGCGCAAGCCGAACACGATCGCGAAATCGCTGGCCATCGGCGATCCAGCGGACGGCTACTTCGCGATCAAGGTCATGAAGGAAACCGGCGGCTGGGGCGACGACGTCACTGACATTGAAATCGCCGACGCCATGATGTTGCTGGCCAAGACGGAAGGCATCTTCGCCGAGACGGCCGGCGGCGTCACCTTGGCGGTCGCGAAGAAGTTGATCGAAGCCGGCAAGATTCCGCGCGACGAGGAGATTGTCATCTGCATCACCGGCAACGGATTGAAGACGCAGGACGCGATCGCCAATGTCGTCGAACGTCATGTCGTCATTCGCCCGAATATTGACGACTTCGCCGCGGTGCTCGACGGCAAGCGCGAGGCAGTTTTGGTTTAAGATCGACGATTGCCGCTTGCGGCTTAGCGCTCGCGATTTGCCGAGCGCTAAGCCGCAAGCGGCTGGAGAATTCGGAATGCCAATCAAAGTCCAAATCCCGCAAGCGATGCGTCAGCACGCCGACGGCCAGGCGACAGTTGATATATCAGGAGCCAACATCAAAGAAGTTCTCGACAACCTCGGCCAAAAGTTCCCGAACATCGTCGGCCGCATCTTCGAGAACGGCCAGGTGCGCCGCTTTGTCAACATTTATTTGAACGATGAAGACATCCGTTATCCCGGCCGTCGCAGGAGGCTGAAATGTCGGACCAACCCGAACCATCTTGCACCGACGTCCCCGACGGCGCCGCGGTCTTTCCGCTCATCCCCGAGGAATTGGGCATCCATCCTTTGTTGCTCGCGGTGCTGCATTCGATCGTGTTCTTCGACGGCTCTGACGTTGAAGTTGTTAACGATGCCGCCGCGAACGAATCGCTTAACTATCTCGCGACGTATTTGCAACGCCTGCGAGGCCCCGACTTGAAACGCATTCGCGAAGACATCGACGCTCTCCTCACCTTCGCGAAGCAAGAGGGCTGGCCCGCGGAGGAGATGCAGTTTTTGCAAGGGTTCCTGTCGGATTATGGCATTGGACAGGCATAGCCCGCGAATGCGTTACAATGGAACACGGAGGACGCATCATGAGCACAGCGACCAAATCTCCTCGTTCGCAAACAATGCCGCGAAAACCGCCGGCATCCTTTCTATTGCGCCAGTGGACCGTCGAACAATACCACGAATTGATCGACAAGGGCGTTTTCACTCCTGACGAAAAGGTTGAACTTCTCGATGGGTGGATCGTTGAAAAAATGCCGCAAAACACTCCCCACGCCTCTACCATTCGAAAACTCCGCAAAGCGCTGAGTCGCGTCCTCCCGCGCGATTGGGACCTCGATATTCAATCGCCGATAACACTGCTGACAAGCGAACCAGAACCCGACATCGCTGTCGTGACGGCCTCGCCCGATGAATACGAATCCAATCATCCAGGTCCCGACGATATCGGAGTGATCATCGAGGTGGCCGACGCGTCCATTGTCAAGGATCGCGTTGAAAAGGCCCGCATCTACGCGGAAGCCGGCATTCCCGAATACTGGATCGTCTACGTCGGCAAAGGCCTGATCGAAGTCTTCAGCAATCCAACCAACGGCAAGAAGTGGCGCTATCGCACCGTCAAGCAGTATCGCAAAGCCGATTCGATTCCGCTCGTCCTTCGCGGCAAGAAGGTCGCCGACATTCCGCTCCGGGACATTCTGAAATGAGCCAAGACCCCACCCTCGAACGTTACAGCCGCCAGATGCGTTTCGACGGCATACCGGAAAGGGCCAGACTTTGAGTAAAGGATGTTAAAATGGCGAAATCGCCAAGCGTTTGGAGATCGTCATGCAAGGAACCACGATTTACGACCTGCATGGCCGTTTGTTGCGCGACACATTTGGCGAATCGCTCGTTGATCAGGACGCCTTCCTCGTATTTGTTCTGTTTCATTCTCACCGCGTCGTCTTGGCTGAACCGATCCTCACGGATAGACCCGGAATAGTCGAGGTTGCCGCGGACACGCAACGAGGCGTTTCTGAATCACTCGCGTCGATGTGGCCGAAAACGGATCGACGTTCTGATATGTATTACTGGTATTATTCTTGGAATGGTGATTGGCGGGGCTATGAACACGCCGACAATCTGACCGACGCAGAGCGAGAACGACTTGCAGTCCTGAAACGGAAACTCGAAGGTCACGCCTTTGTTGCCTGGTTTGAACCAGAAGATTAACTCGGAGTAAACGTGTTAGAATGGGGCTGGAGGGCAATAACATGACGCAGATCGTTCTAACGCCGGATCAGGTGAAAGTTTATCACCAAGCGAAGGAGCCCGTGCAAGTGTGCGACGCGCAAGGCCGAGTGCTCGGCACGTTGCCGCCGGACCACTCGACGGAATTCATCGCGGAGTTGAAGCGGCGCGCACAATCTCCGGGCCGACGATTTACAAGCGAGCAAGTCACGCGGCACATGCAAGCGTTGGCGGAGGTTTGGAAACGTGAAGGACCATTGGATGAGAAACGCACCTTGGAGGTTCTTGAGGAAATCCGCGCCGAGGACGCCCAATGAAAGCGTTTCAGGTCGAATGGGACGACGACGCGTCGGACAAGCTTGCGTTGCTCTATTTGCTCGTGAGCGACCCCAACACGATCTGGCCGGCACAATATCGTGCCGATCGCAAACTCGAACAACAACCTCGCCAGGCTGGTGCGGAAGTGTCCGAAGGCCTTTGGCAAATCGTAGAACCGCCGCTCAAGATCTATTATGAGATCGATGACACAAAGCAGATCGTGACCGTTACCCACGTTCAACTTGCATAAGAACCTGATCATACATCATGAGCCAAGACCCCACCCTCGAACGTTACAGCCGCCAGATGCGTTTCGGCGGCATGCTCGAAAAAGGCCAGCGCAAACTGCTCGCATCGCGCGTCACGCTGTGCGGCTGCGGCGCGCTCGGCACCGTCATCGCCAATGCGCTCGTGCGGGCCGGCGTCGGCTTCGTCCGCATCGTCGATCGCGATTTCATCGAGAACCACAATCTCCAGCGCCAGGTGCTCTTCGATGAAGCCGACATCGCCGCCAATTTGCCGAAAGCGGAGGCGGCGGCGCGGAAGCTGCGCGTCGTCAACTCGACCGTCACCGTCGAAGCGGTCGTCACCGATATCGATCGCACCAATATCCTGGAGTTGACAAAAGACGCTGACATCATCCTCGACGGCACCGACAACTTCGAGATTCGCTATCTCATCAACGACGTGTCGGTGAAGTTCAACAAACCATGGGTCTACGGCGGCTCGATCGGCAGTCACGGGCAGACGATGACGATCATCCCCGGCCAGACGCCGTGTCTGCGTTGCGTCTTCGAGGCCGCTCCCGCGCCGGGCGAAGCGGGCACCTGCGAAACCGCGGGCGTCTTGGCGCCGATCGTCAGCATCATCGCCAGCTTTCAGGTCGCGGAGTGCTTGAAGATTCTGACGGGCCAGCTCGACACGATCAATCGCGAGCTGGTCTATATCGACGTGTGGGAAAACATCACGCGCCGCATCAAGATCGCGCCCTTGCTGGGCAAGGTCGATTGCCCCTGCTGCAAGCACAAACGCTTCGAGTGGCTCGAAGGCGAGCAAGGTTCGCAAACGACGAGCCTGTGCGGCCGCAACGCCGTGCAGATCTCGCATCGCTCGGCCGCGAAGCTCAACTTCGAAGAGATGGCGAGCCACCTGAAATTGATGGGCGGCGACGTGAGCTTCAATCGCTTCCTGCTCAAGTTCAACGCGGAGGGCCACGAGTTCACGGTGTTCCCGGACGGCCGGGCGATCATCAAGGGGACGAACGATATTGACAAGGCCCGCACGCTTTATGCAAAGTACATTGGGCATTGAATGCGCCGCGGAGTTGCCGATTGTATGACATGATGGAGAATTGATCGATGACCACGACACTTCAAAGTCCGCCAAGATTGCGGAAAAAGGGTTTCGATCCGGACTTCCGTTTCACCGTGACACAATATCAGAAAATGATTACGGAAGGGATCATCGCGGAGACAACTCGTGTCGAATTGTTGGATGGCAAGGTGGTGAACAAGATGGCACGCAACACTCCGCGCGATGTCACTCTTTTCATCGCACACGAAGAACTTCGCGCGATTTGTTCGCCCGATTGGCTCGTTCGCTGCCAGTTAGGCATCGTATTTGGCAGATTTAACCAACCCGAGCCGGACCTTTCCGTGGTGCGCTCGCCTATCGTGCGATATCTAAAGCAGCATCCGGGGATCAAGGATACGGGCATGCTGGTTGAGGTCGCAGATACCTCGCTTGATTTCGATCGGGATGAGAAAGGCCCCATTTACGCCAGTGGCCGCGTGCAGCGGTACTGGATTGTCAACGTTTCAGAAAAGACAATCGAAGTCTATTGCGATCCGAAGGGTGGAGCTTCTCCTGTCTATCGCAAACGGCTGGATTACAAGTTGGGCGAAAAGGTACCCGTTGTTCTCAGCGGTAAAACCTTGGGACTTGTCGAGGTAAGCAAACTGTTTCCTGAGGAAACGGACTAACCTGGGAGGACAACGCGATGAATCAGAAGCCAAGGCGCGTACGGGCAGATGCGTTTGCCATTTTGCTGGCCGTCGTCGCATTGTCCGTCGCCCACTCGCAGGTGTACGCCCAGCGCGACCCGTGGCGCTGGATGCATCGCTACCATTTCGACATCGACGCCAAGACGCAGATCACCGAGTTATTGCCAACGGCGCCCAAACTCAACCGAATCGATAAACTCCAGGTCGCCGCATTGACCGAGGTTCCGGAGGCAATGTTCGAGGCGCCGTACGTCTTCAAGGCGGATCCGAAGAACCAGAAAGAACTCGACGCCGCCAGGCAACGCGCGCTCATTCACCTCGGCCGGCAGTTCGCGCAGATCAACGTCGTCAACAAAAAGAAGCCCGATCATTTCATGGAATGCCTGCAAGCGCATCGCCCCGATCTCGCGGGCTTGCCGTTCACGCTCGGCCAGGCGTGCCGGATCAAGGAGAATGAGCGTCCCTTTTTTCGCAATGAGATTCATGCTGTGCGTGGTTGCCTGTTGGGTCTTCGCGAGGACGACATTTCGGAAGAAGGCCGAAAAAGACTCTTGGCCCCGTTTGATCCGGACGCCAAGCAACTCGCGAATTTCTGGCGCAGCTTCGATAGCGAACGCCGCGAAGAAACCGTGACGCATCGGCTTGCCGGCTTCATTTTGGAACTGGCACATCCGGAACACGAACCCAGCGCCGTTGCCGCGTTGATGCAGATGCTCGGCCCGCTGTCGTCACGCTTTCACCCCGGATTGATCGAACGGCTTGCGCGATATGAACGAAACGCCGAGAGCAAGGAAAGCAGCACGCAGGCGCTCGCCCGTTTGGCGATCTTTTCTCAAGAGGAATCGACGCGCCAGGCCGCGCTCGCCGCCTTGAAGAAACGCGACGCCGCTGATGCGATCAAGCCAATTCTGATGCAAGGCCTGCGTTATCCCTGGCCTGCCGTCGCGCGCAACACCGCGACCGCGATTGTCGAACTCAAGCGCAACGACCTGGCCGGCGAACTCGTCAAGATGTTGGACGAAGCCGATCCGCGAGCGCCCGCAGCGAAATCGATCGATGGACGAAAGGTCTCGTTTGTGCGCGAACTGGTCCGCATCAATCATCATCGCAATTGCTTGCTGTGCCATCCGCCGGGCAATGATCCGGAGATCTTCGGCCCCGTTGCGGAAAAAGGCGAGCCGCCGGACACGCTGGGAATCAAAGGCGTGCGGTCGGAACATGTCGGTTTGAAGTTCCTCAACGTCGGCGCCGACATGGCCCCGCAGCCGTTGCCGGGCACGCCGTTCCCGAGGCCGGCGGAAGGATATGGGCGATTTGACAATCCCGACATTCTGGTGCGTGCCGATGCGACGTATTTGCGTCAAGATTTCTCGCTGCTTCAGAAAGTGCCCAACGCGGACCCATGGCCGGAAATACAGCGGTTCGATTTTCTGGTGCGAACGCGCGCAGTGAGCGAGGCGGAAGCGACGACGTATCGCGCGGAATTCACCGGCACGGCGTCTCCGTATCGGTTGGCCGCATTGACCGCACTTCGCCGATTGACGGGATTGGATGCGGGCAGTTCATCGAGCGATTGGCGCAATGCGCTGAAACATCCCTGAGGCAATATTACAATGAGCCTAAGCGCAAACGTTAGGACGTGGTGAAGGCATGAGCACGTTGACATCCAAACCTAAAATACTGGAGCGATTAGCGAACGACCCGCATTCGATCCGTCGTTTTTCGGTTGCAGAGTATCACAAGCTGTTCGAAATTGGTGTCATCCGGCCTAAGGAGCGCGTCGAATTGATCGACGGATGGGTCGTAAAAAAGACGCCGCAAAAACCTCCTCACGCCAGTTCTGTCACTCGAGTTGTTCGTCGTGTTGGACGTGTTCTTCCGGAAGACTGGACGATGCGCATCCAGGCGCCGATTACGCTGGCGGAAAGCGAGCCTGAACCGGATGTTACTTTGGCGCGCGGCGAGGAACACATTTACGACGCGCGCCATCCAAAACCGGCCGATATCGGTGTCTTGATGGAAGTCGGCGATTCGACCGTGCTTTCGGATCGACGCTACAAGGGCGCCCTGTACGCTCAAGCCAAGATCCCGGAGTTTTGGCTGATCAACGTTGTCACGCGAAGAGTTGAAGTTTACACGAAGCCGCGCGCCGGCAAGTATCAAAAACCGGTCGTGTACGCCGAGGGCGAGGACGTCCCACTGATACTCGACGGCGTCAAGATCGCCGACATCCCCGTAAGTGAACTGCTGGCCAAATCATGATCTACCTCGACAACGCCGCCACGAGTTTTCCGAAGCCGGAAGCGGTCTATCAAGCCCTTGACGCATTCGCCCGGGCCGACCTCGCCAATCCCGGCAGGGCCGGGCACAAGATGGCCCTCGCGGCGGAGCGGGCGCTCGATGATTGCCGGCATCTGTTGAATCAGTTCTTCCACGGCGAAGAGCCGGAGCGATTCATCTTCACGCTCAACTGCACCGATGCGCTCAACATGGCGTTCAAGGGCGTCCTGAAAGAAGGCGACCACGTCATCACGACCGATTTGGAACACAACAGCGTCAGTCGGCCGTTGCGTGCGATGGAACTTGCCGGCAAGATAACGCTGACTCGCCTCGCCGCCGACCAGGGCGGCACCCTCGATCCCGACGCCGTCAAAAAGGCGATCACGCCGAAGACGCGGCTCATCGCGATGACGCACGGCTCCAACGTCCTCGGCACCGTGCAGCCGATTGACGCGGTCGGCAAAATCGCCCGCGAGGCCGAGACGCTGTTTCTCGTCGATGCGGCGCAAACGGCCGGCGTCATTCCGATCGACATCCAGGCGATGTGCATCGACCTGCTCGCGTTCCCGGGCCACAAGTCGCTCATGGGCCCGACGGGGACCGGCGCTCTATACGTGGGCCCGAGCGCAATCGTCGGCGCCTGGCGCGAAGGCGGCACCGGCGGCGATTCGTCAAGCGAGACGCAGCCGCGCGAGTATCCCTACTTCCTCGAAGGCGGCACACCCAACGTCCTCGGCGTCGCTGGACTCGCCGCCGGCATCAAATATGTGCAAGAGCGCGGTCTCGCGAAAATCCATCAGCACGAAGTCGATTTGCTCGAACGCCTGTGGAAACGTCTCGACGAGATCGGCGGCTACGAAGTGTTCGGCCATCGCGACATGAAGAAACGCGTCGGCACGTTGAGCATCCGCAGCGAGGCGTTGCCCGCCGCGGAGATCGGCGGCATTCTCGATCAGGCGTTCGACATCGCGATTCGGCCCGGTTTGCACTGTGCGCCGTACATCCATCGCGCCATCGGCACGTTTCCCGACGGGGCCGTGCGCGTGAGTCCGGGGCCGTTCAATACGAACGAAGACATCGACACGTTGGCCAACGCGCTGGCGGAGATCAAGTTGTGAGTTGCGTTACTTGGTTTCCAGATTGAATTGCGACATGCCGCTCGCGTCCTTCTTGCACGTCAAACGAAAGGAGCGGCCGAACACGTTCGACTTCATCCAGCCGTCGTGCCTGCGCGCGGCGACGTATTTGCCGCCGACGAGGCGCATGATGACGAGCTCCGGAGATTCGATTGTCGAATCGACGAGCCAGTATTCGGCGATGCCGGCTTTCGCATAGACGATATTGGCGTCAACGGCGTCTTTCTTTACCGAGGACTTGCTGATCACTTCCAGAACCATGTCAGCGGAAAGGCTCACCTCCATCGATTGATCGCCTTTTTCCAGTACGGCTAGTCCCTTCGCAAATCGAGCATTCGAGACGAACATGGCGTCGGGTTCTTGGGATAAACCAACTGCGCGAGAAGTCAACAACATTTTGTCGGCGTAAAAACGGCCCAAGACTTCATTTAATACAATCGACCCGACCACGATGGTAATCACCGTTTTGATTTGACTGTGGATGTCGGTCTCCATGCACAGGTCCACCCAGAGTTTGCCATTTAGAAATGAAATTCGACCGTGCTCGGGAAAATCGGCTGAGAACGCCCATTCGCGATACGAATCGACGTCGCGGACCCATCGAGGAATGCGGACGATTTCGTCGATCAAGATGTCTCTCGCGCCCGAACGGTTGTGCCGCCCATTCTTGGCCTCGGTGCGGGGTTGACGATCCGGCCCGCAGGCCTTGGTGCGCATTTTTTCAAGTTCCGTGACGCTGAGATGGTTCACCAGTTCGGAATAAACTTCAACCCAGAGCTTGCCATTTAGCCAAGCGAATCGTCCTTGTTGCGGCCGCCGGGCCGACAGAATCCAATTGCGAAAGGAATCCAAGTCGTTTACTTGCGTCGGAATATGAATGTCACCATTGATGACAATTTCGGTCAGGGGCGCGGCTTCCTTGTTGTGGGTTGCGCCGCGGCGGGAGGCTCGCTTCTTTGCCGATTTGACGAGTCGGGTGGCCATGATTTCGATTATATTGCATGGCCGCGCGGCACACAACAATGGACTTGGCATTACGAGTCGGTCGCAATCCATGCAATCACATCGGGCCGCGCCGGCAATGCATCGGATCGTTTTTTGGTCACAACAATCTTCGGCAATTCCGTGTCATCGAGCCAGCCCAGTTCATTTTCATGGCACACCAGAAAGTCGGCGTTCGGCGGAAAATTCCGCGCGGACGTGTTGACGCCGTAAAACATGGCACGCGTGTCGTCCTCGGTCGGCCCGGCGAGGAAATCGGCGCGATTGAAGATCCAGCCGAATGTGCTCGGGTGGCTCGCCAGTTCGTTGCGGTATTCGAGGAAGCGTGCGCCGTCGTTCGTTGTGCCGAGCATGAAAAAACCGACGCGGTCGGCCATACTCCATTGGTCGATGCCGGAATCACCGACCGTGGTGAGCAACGTGTTGATGCCGTCGTTTCGCAACTTCGCGGCGTCCGTTTCCGACAGCGTCGGCTCGACCATTTTGCCGCGGAACGCGAATGGTTTGCCGTTTAGACGCAGTCCCTTCGAAGTCAACTGCAATCGGCGAATGCCATGGCGAATCGCGGCGCGGTCGCAGGCGATGCCATCCTGAAGGAGTTCCAGGGCGCCTTCGTAAAGAAACGGGCTTTCCGGGTCCCACCAGCTCGGCTCCGGGATGACGACGCGCAGTTCCATGTGATCGGATCGGGCGACCTCGCGCATCGGATAGGCGATCTCAATCGTCGAGGCGTACAAACAACGCGGTCCGTTCAATCGTCCGCGAATCTCGGTCGCCGGCGTCAGCTCCGCGAGCTTGACGAATACGCGCAGCTCCGTTTCCACCGGATCGAGCCGATGATCGAGAACTACCACGTCGAGAATGCGATTGGTCATCGGTTCACACGATCAGCATCGCGTCTCCGTAGCTGTAAAAGCGATAACGTTCGGCAATTGCCGTGTCATAAGCTCGTTGCAATCGATCGGGCCCAGCCAACGCGGCGACCAGGAGCAGCAACGTCGTGCGCGGCAAATGAAAGTTGGTGATGAGTCCATCGACGATCTTGAAATCATAAGGCGGATGAATGAAAAGGTCAGTCTCGCCGGTCCATGGTTGCCAATTGCCGAGCTGGGCAACGGTTTCCAGGACACGCACCGAAGTCGTGCCGACGGCGATCACGCGGCCGCCGCGGGCATTACATGCATTGATTGCGTCGATGGTTGTTTGTCCCAGTTGGCCCCATTCCGAGTGCATCGGATGTTGAGCGTAATCATCGACCTGAATCGGCTGAAACGTAGCGAGGCCGACATGCAGCGTCACCGTCGTCCATGCGATGCCTTTTTCTTTCAGTCGTTCGAATACCCTCTCGGTGAAGTGCAGCCCCGCGGTCGGCGCGGCAACGGCGCCATGCTGTTGAGCATAAATCGTCTGATAGCGCTCGCGATCCGCTTCCGTTGCGGCGCCCTTGCGAATGTACGGCGGCAGCGGAATGTGGCCGAAGCGGTCGAGCAATTCGACGGTCGTTCCCGGCGTCAACGGTTTGGCTTGCCAGCGGCCGCCGGGCAAGCGGGCGAGCAATTCAAGGCACAGCGGACCGGGCTCGATCTGGATGATCTCACCCTCTTGCAACGTGCCGCGCGTTTGGCACAACATCTCCCAGGTTCCGTCGTTGAGTTGGCGTAGGAATAACCCCTCCCATTTTCCGCCCGTGCGCGCGCGTTTCCCAAGCAGCCGCGCAGGCAGCACGCGTGTGTCGTTCAGGACGAGTAAGTCGCCAGGATTGAGAAGGCTCGGCAATTCGCGGAAATGCTGATGCGACAGCGCTGAGTCGCTTCGGCGAACGACCAGAAGCCGAGAGTGGTCGCGCGGCTCGCAAGGATCTTGCGCGATGAGTTCAGGCGGCAGGACGTAATCGATGGGGAAGGGAGTCATGATCGGTCGCTTGCGGTTTCGCGCTCGCGCGGCGGCGCGAAAACGCGAAACCGCAAGCGGTGAAAGGGCAATCTCACTTGAACGCCTTGATCCAGCCGTCGAACGCGTCCTTGTGTTTTTCAATGGTCTTCGCGGGGCCAGTCAGCGTCACGAAAAACGTTCCCTTCTCGGTCTCGAACATCACATTGATGCGGCGAAAATTCGGCTTGCGCTCTTCCTTGGCGCCGGCGCTGAACGCGGGTTTCTTGTACGTGCCCGAAATGTCGAAGACCGCTGCCGTGTTGTCGCCGACCTTGAATTTCACGAGGTTCGACGCTTCGTCGATGGTCTTGCCTTCCGGCGGAATGAACTGCGTCTTCCAACGTTCGACGTTCGCCGCCAGCGAACCGCTCGTCGATTCGAAGATCGCGAGATCTGCGTCTTCCTTGTCGCCGTCGGCTTTCGGAACCGCGAATTGATACGTCCGCAAATTGCTGCTCGGCTTTTCCTTTTTCCAGGACGCCGGCGTCTTCGATTTCACGCCATGCAGCTCAATGACGTCGCCCCCGGCATACGCGACGCCCAGGCCGACGCACAGCACGGCGGCCAGGGCGATCATTGATCTTCGCATTTTGATCTCCTTTGCGCGATGGTCGATCTTTGTTGTTGAATATTCTATGCAACTTGCGTGACATGGCTTCACGACACGGACGCGAGCCTGGGCCGTGCGGAGTGGCTGGACAAATCGGCGAGGCTGCCGTCGATGAAAAGATGATGCCAGAGTCGCGTCGTCACGACCGCGACGAGGCCGAGTTCGACGGACGACTTTTCGACCTTCTTGAGTCTGCGTTCCCGCGAAAGCTTGCGCCAGTACTGCACCGCCTCGGCGTTGAAGTAACCGGTTTTCTTGAGCGATTCGTCGCTCAAGAGCTGCTCGACAAACTGCGGAACTTCGTGATCGAAGAAACTGTCGAGCGGCGCGCGAAACATCCCCTTGGGCCGCCACGCGACTTCCTTCGGCAAGTAACGCTCGCACAGGAGTCGCAGAATGTACTTGTCCTTGAAGCCGCGCAGTTTCCAGCTCGGATGAATCCGTGCCAGGAAGTTGAACACGTCCTCGTCGAGAAACGGATAGCGCGTCTCGACGGACGAATTCATGGCCACGCGATCGCCTTTGAGCGAGAGCAGTTGCCCCGGCAAGTGGATGCGCCCGGCCCAGAAGAACGCGCGATTGATCGGATGCCAACGTTCGATGCGGTCGAAGTTGGGATCCACTTCGAGATAGGGATTGTAGTCAGCAAGCTTTTCGAGCGTCTCCGGGCTGTAGAATCGAAGCCGAGAGCTGCCCATGATTGCATAGATATCTTGATAGGAAGAGTACGTTCGCACGGTTTCATAAACGCGATCCAGCGCCTTCGCGGAGCCCTTCGGCGCGCCCATGCCCCACAACGCGAAGCGGCGCAGCCAGTAGCTTGGCTTGACGCCGGGCAGCCAGTCCATCATGCCGAGCAGGCGATGAATCTTGAACCACGCGTAGCCGGCGAGCCATTCATCGGAGCCCTCGCCGGTCAGCGCGACCTTGTAGCCGTGCTGATGCACCGAGCGTGCGAGCCGCAAAAGAGCGGTGCATGACGTGTCGATGACCGGCGCCTCCGCGGCGCGAATCAGCTCCGGATACGTTTGCAGCACCTCCGCGTCGCCGACTTGCTCGACGATCGGCGTCGAGCCAATGTGGCGCGACACGACGGCGGCTTGCGTCGTTTCATCGAGCTTCGGGTCCATGATCTGGATCGTGAACGTCGGGATCGTCTCGCCGCGAATCTTGGCGGCCATCGCGACGACGATGCTCGAGTCGATGCCGCCGGACAGATACGACACGACCGGCACGTCGGCGCGCAATCGGCGTTCGACGGCGGCGAGCATGACGCGTTCGAATTCATCGACGAGCTTTTTCGGATCGGTTTCGGGATCTTCCTGGCCTTGATCGGGAAAATCGATGCGCCAGTAATATTTGCGTTCGGGCTCGACTCGGCCATTGCCGCCGAGGTTGATGCGTAAATACTGGCCCGGTTGTAGCGCGGTGACGCCGGCGAAGCACGTCGCGGGCCCGGGGACGGCGAAGAAGTTGAACGCCTGATCGATGCCGCGCAGGTCCGCCTTCGCTTCAACCATGCCGCTCGCGAGCATCGCCTTGATCTCGGAGCCGAACAGAAGCCAGTCGCCCTGCGTCGAGTAAAACAGCGGGCAGATGCCGAAGCGATCGCGGGCCAGGATGATGACGTGGCGTTTGCGATCCCAGAGGGCGAACGCGAACTGCCCCTTGAGATGCTCGAACATGCCTTCCTGATGATCTTCCCAGAGATGCGGAATGATCTCGGTATCGCAGTGCGTGCGGAAGACGTGCCCCCTGGCCTCGAGCTGGGCCTTCACTTCGGGATAGTTGAAGAACTCGCCGTTGAAGACGGTGACGACGGAGCGGTCTTCGTTGTAGATCGGCTGTTTGCCATCGAAGAGGCCGACGATGCTGAGCCGGCGATTCGCGAACCCGACGCCCGGTTCGTCGAGGTAGCCGTCGTCGTCCGGCCCGCGATGGACGATGGCGTCGGCCATGCGCGTGAGGATTCCGGGTGGGATAGGCCGCCTGCCGGCGAGATCGATGATGCCTGCGATGCCGCACATTAATTGGATTCCTCGCCGCAGTTTCGCAATGGATTCTTCGTTTAGCGCCCGCTTCGCGCTATCGGTTGTACCATTCAACAACCGCTTGCGCGAAACGGGCGCTAAACGAGGAAAAATGGGCGCTCAGTTGATATTATGCCATCCGCGCTGGCAAAAAACGAGGCCGGTCCCTAGCCTAATCTCCATGTCTTCGACCAAAACAAACCTCGTTACCGGTGCAACCGGTCAGCTAGGCAGCCATATCGTCGAACAACTGCGTCTCGCCGGCGAAACGGTGCGCGTGCTCGTGCGGCCGGGTCGCGATTTGGCGTTTCTGCAATCGCAAAACGTCGAGATCTTCGAAGGCGATATTCGCGATCCCGCGGCCATCGGGAAAGCGGTGAAGGACGTCGCCATCGTGTATCACTGCGCCGCCAAGGTGAGCGACTGGGGGCCGTGGCGCGAATTCGAGGACGAAGCGATCAACGGCACCATGAGCGTCGTCGCGGCATGCGAAATCGCCAAGGTTCCGCGGTTATTGCACGTCAGCTCGATTTCCGTCTACGGGCATCCCTACGTGGCGGATGCGGGCGAGAAAATTACCGAAGAGACGCCGCTCGGCCAGCGTTTTTGGACGTGGGATTACTATCCGCGCGCCAAGCTCGTGAGCGAGCAGATCGCCCGCGAATATGGCGATACAACGGTCGTGCGGCCAAGCTGGCTGTATGGGCCGCGCGATCGCATCACCATTCCGCGCGTCATCCCGGCGCTCTTGAGCCGAAAAGTGCCGATCATCGGCTCCGGCGAGAATTATCTCAACATCATGTACGCGGCCGACGTGGCGCGCGGCGCCATTCTCGCCGCGAATCATCCCAACGCGATTGGCCAGGCGTACAACCTGTGCAGCACCGGCGAAGTGAAGCAAGTGGATTTACTCAATGCGCTAACCGACGCACTGTCGTTACCGCGCATCACCAAGCACGTGCCGTACGGGCTGGCGATTCGCTTCGCGTTCGTGCAGGAGTGCTTCAAGAAG
>DAIOGM010000050.1:16355-25740 GCA_036745215.1 Gemmataceae bacterium | reverse complement strand
ATACAACCGACCTTGACAGAAGAAACGCGGGCGCCGAAAAAGGTGTCCAATAAAGGGTCCTGAGGGTCCTGAGACCTTTTCCCTTTTCCCCACGCGTTTGAGGACCGATGTATTTGGCGGATTGGAGCAAACCATGCGATGCTTGTTGATCCTAACGATAGTCGTGTTAGCGCTCCCAGATCGTCCCATTCGGACTCCAAAGGCGCCTACGTCACTTTACGAGCAGTTCCAGGGCGAATGGCTGTGGGTCGGCGCCAATATCGGCGGTTACAAACAGCCACCTAGAAACGACGTCACCGTACTCACCGTTGTCGGCACGGAGTTGCAATTTACGCAGAACGGCCGCCAAGTGTCTGGTGACGACTCGTACTTCACCATCGATCACTCCAAGGAATTCGCAGCCATCGACATTACTCCCCGGTACGGCGGCGGACAAAAGTCGGAGGCCATTATCAAAATCGAAGGATCCGAGCTTACGATTTGCTATTCCTATGGACCGAAAGTAACGGGGCGTCCCACCGATTTTCTGCCTGGGCAGCAGTCGCAGATCTACATTTACAGGCGAAACACGAGTCGATAGACCCGGCGCGATCGATCGGACCCAGAGGCTCGGGCGTCTTCGAGGGAAAGGGGAAAAGGTGTCAGGACCGGTCCTGAAACCTTTTTCTTTCTTTTTTTGCGAGCAAATCCTGGAAGATTCTGGGTATACTTGGCCTCATCCTCGAACTCCCGTTCGCAACTTCGCGTCGAGGCAAGCCGATGACCGCGCCAATCCCCAACGATCCTCTTCACACGACTGATCGTGATCCGAGCGCCGCAATGCCGAGCCCGGGCGCTACCAGTGAATTCATGCCCGGTTCGCCGGGCGCCGACGGAGGTACGGCCGCGTTTCTACCTGGCCAGGATTCGGAGGCGCAGGGCACGGAGTCGGAGCATCGCGCCAATACCGTTTCGATCCCAGGCTACGAGATCGAGGGAGTGCTCGGCCGCGGCGGTATGGGGGTCGTCTACAAGGCTCGACATCTGGCGTTGAAACGCACGGTGGCGCTCAAGATGGTGCTGGCGGGCGGACATGCCGGGCCGGAGGAGTTGGCGCGCTTTCGCATCGAGGCCGAGGCGGTGGCGCGGCTGCAGCATCCGAACATCGTGCAGATTCACGAGGTCGGCGAGGCAAACGGACATCCTTACTTCGCTCTGGAATTCGTCGAAGGCGGCAGTCTGGACCAGCGCCTGAATAATCAACCTTTGCCGGCGCCGGAGGCGGCCCGGCTCGTGCAGGCGCTGGCTCAAGCGATGCAACTGGCGCATAGCCGAAACGTCGTTCATCGCGACCTGAAGCCGGCCAACGTGCTGCTTACCAGCGATGGCACGCCCAAGATCACCGACTTCGGGCTGGCCCGGCAGACCGACCGCGCCAGCAGCGAGACGCAGGCCGGCTCGGTGATGGGCACGCCCAGTTACATGGCGCCGGAGCAGGCGAGCGGGCACGCCCATGAGGCAGGACCGGCGGCCGACGTGTACGCCCTGGGCGCCATCCTGTACGCGTGCCTTTCGGGCCGGCCGCCGTTTCAGGGCAAGACGGTCGTGGACACGCTGGATCAGGTGCGGACCCAGGAGCCGGCGCCCCCCTCGCGCTTACGATCCTCGGTGCCGCTGGACCTGGAAACGATTTGCTTGAAGTGCCTGCGCAAGGAGCCGGACCAGCGTTACGCCAGCGCGCAGGCGCTGGCGGAGGACCTGCGCTCTTGGCAGGCGGGGGAGCCGATTTCCGCTCGACCGGTGGGCCGCCTCGAACGGACGAGCAAGTGGGCGCGGCGTAATCCCGGGCTGGCGCTCCTCGGCGCAGCCGTGATCTTGCTGGTGGTGACGGTGACCATCGGGGCGATCGCTTCCGCGTTGTCGTTCCGCCATCTGGCCGGCAAGGAGCGCGAACAGGCGACCGCCGCCCGCAATGCGGAACAGGAAGCCGACCTCGCCCGGAAGGAAGCGATCAAGGACGCGGAGGCGGCGCGGCTGGCGCAGGCGGCCGCGGTAAAAGCGCAAAAGCTCGCCGAGATCGAGACCGAACGCGCCAACCGCGAAGCCGAGACCGCCAAAGAAGTCACCAAATTCATGTCCGGCCTGCTCGAAGAAACCGATCCGCTGGCCTTCACCGGCCGATCCTTTGGCGCGCGCAAACAGGATGAAGAAAGCCAGGTCATTGCCCGCAAGCTCCTCGATCGCGGCGTGGAGAATCTGAAGACCAAGCTCAAGGACAAACCCGGGGTCCGCGCTGCATTGCTGGATAAGATCGGCACGATCTATCTCAGCTTCGGCGAAACCGCGCGTGCGAAACCGCTCCTGGAGGAAGCCCTCCAACTGCGCCGGGCCGAATTCGGCGAGCATCACGCGGACGTCGCCACGAGCTGGCAAAGCCTGGGCTATCTCCACGCCGTTGGCCACGACAAACAAAAGGCCGTGGACGCCAGTCAAAAGGCGCTGGCGATCCGTACCAAGCTCTTTGGAGAGGATCATCCCCTGACGGCCGAGACGATGATCTTCTTCGCCGCATCCATTGGCGCGATTGATGCCGAGGCGGGCGAGAAAATGCTCCACAAAGCCATCGACATTAACCGCCGCCACTTCGGCAAGGAGAGCCGCCAATACGCAATCCCGCTCCTCATGCTGGCGCAGTCCCACGTTAACCGTGGCGAATACCTCCAGGCGCTGCCCGTGTTAGACGAAGGGGCAGCGCTGATCGAAAAGCTCGAGGGGAAAAAGGGGCTTGCCGCCGCGGTTAAACTGTACATCGACTCGCAAACCAGCCGCCACTTATTCGGTGATAAGAAAACCGCGTTGCGGCTCTGCCAGGAATGCGCTGAGCGCGTCGAACCCCTGATGGGAGAAATGCATTGGATGACTTTGCAGGTCCGAAACGAGCTGGCTGAGCTGCACCTCAACCTCGGCGACTTCAAGAATGCCGAGAAGGAGTATCGTCTCCTGCTCGATCGTCACGGGGAAGCATTCGGCGAGAATTCGATCGAACTAACCTCGCTGCTGATGAACCTGGGCCGCGTTCATCGAGACGCGAAGCGCTACCCCGAGGCGGAAGAAGTGCTCCGCCGAGCGGTTAAGGTCGGCCGCAGCGCCACGGGGCCTCCCATCAGCCAGGACTTCCAGCGTTCCTTGACCATCCTGGGCGCCGTGTTGACATTCCAGAAAAAGTTCGTGGAGGCGGAACCGGTCCTTGAGGAGGCGGTCGCCGCGCGCCGCACGGACGCCGACGTCAAGAACCTTTTTTGGCTCGGATACGATACGGACGCTCTGGTCTGGACCCTTCTGCAGAACGGCAAGCGAGCGCGGGCCGCCGATGTGTATCGCGAAAACCTGCCCACGCTGGCGAAACAAACCAAGCCCAAGCGCGAGCATCTGCTTAGCATGGTGTTCTGGCAGGCGCATTTTTGCGGCTTGAACGGCGCCGATCCGAAGGCGCTCACGCCCAAAGAACAAGACGAGTTTCGCCACAGCGCGGACGCGGCCATGGCATCCCTGCACGCCGCGGTTGCCGCCGGCTTTCGCGATGTCAAGCTGCTTCACAACGCTCCCGAGTTGGCGTCGATCCGGGGACGCAAAGACTTTCAGGCGCTCGTCCAGAAACTTGCGGCCGAGTAAAGCGCGAAAAAAGCCGCGAAGGAAAAAAAAGGGATCGGGAGTCGTGTTTTTTTCGAGATGATTGGTGGGGCCACCCAAGCCTGGTGGTGAGCCGACCCGAAGGAACCGTGCGCGCTCCGTTGCAGCCATGGTACTTGACGCTCGTGCAAACGCCGTGGCCCGACCTGGTGTGGATTCCGGTGATGATCTTCTTCGTCCTGGTAACGGGTTTCGCGAGTGAGCGGCGCCGGCGCGGCTGAGCGATGGCGTTTTGCCGCTTGGGATGTTACCTTTCTGGGAGTGCGCCTATGGCGTTTCGCATCGACATTCCCTGGGAACCACCGCGGGAGCCGGCGCTTGACATCCCATTCCAGGTGCATTTCGAGATCGACTCCGAGTCCGGCGATTACGACGCCGATGAGCCGATGTACGAACTCTGGGAGAAGTACCGCCTGAGACACGTCGAGCACGTCAAGGAGTTCGCGACGCGGCTGGTCGCTCTTTTTCGCGGCGTCACCTGGCTGCCGGGAGATCCTTATTCTGCGGACTTGCCGAAAATGGACATCTTGAAGCTCACGAAGCGAGCGACGATCATCGTTCAGCGCACCGAGTGCGAGGACGAGAAACTCTACGCGCTGGAAGTGCGGTTTGAACTGGAATGGGATGACGAGCATGGCTACGCGCTCCCGTTTGACGAGGAGACGGAAACCTTTGGCGATTGGCAGGAATAACGGATCGTCGGGCCGCGCGATGTGGAGAAGAGTATGCGACCGAATGCGTCAAATTGCGTTACGCCGGGCGACAACCGTTGCCCGCTTTGCCGGGCGGCGCTTTGGGCCGACGACGCCGAGACGATCGGTACCAAGAAATGCCCTCGCTGTGGCGCCGAACTTTGGGTGCTGGTGGGTTCCGGCCCGGCATTTTACGTTCGACAACCGGGTCATTCCAAGCCCGCTTTCCTTGCCACGCTGGAGGGGTGTTCGGAAGAGGAAATGGAGCAGACGCTGAGAAGCGCTGATAGTTTCGATCTCGTGGAGCTCGTTATGGAGATCGAAGACAAGTTAGCGGCGGGGAACAAAACGAGTCCGGAGCGGTGAGTTTTGCTAGATTTAATTCCGTGGCGAAATCCATTGGAGAAACAACAACTCGCACTCCTTTTTCTTGCCAATGAATACAACTCGCTTGGAAACGTTGCGGTGTCCAGTTTGCGATCAACCGACGGACAGCCTCAAACAACTTCGCGTCATACAGACAATTATCGGTTTTCCCTTCGGCGCCGCTATTTCTAGTGCCGTCGTCCGTAGTTGTCCTCGTTGCATGCGAGCATACGTTTGGAAAAGGTGCCTCGTAAACGGATTGACTACATGGATTGTAGGCTACATTATTTTGGTTCCCTATACGATTGCACTGACGATTAGCACGCTTCAAAAAGGTCATTCGTGGCCAGTAATGCAAGGCATCACGCCTGAAATGCAATTGAATCGGACCTGGACCTGGGAATCAACGCCGTTCGAGAAAGTGCTCGCAATAATAGCCGTATTGTGTTGCCTGGTTCCGGGAATAGGAATACTGGTTTGCTGGACGATGCTCTGGCGAGTTCGCTGGTGTACGGACTGGGTGTATAAAACAGTCGAAATCACTTCGTTTGTGGCTTTTTTCGCTACGGTAGTACCGATCGGCGTTTACCTGAAGATCGCCTCGGAACCGCCAAAAAGATGAATTCAAATCTCACGCAAAGGCGCAAAGGCGCAAAGAAAATCACTCTGAATCCAGACTCAAGTCAGATTCTTCTTTGCGTCTTTGCGTGAGATTTGGTTAATTTCTTTGACAAGCCCGTGAGATCTCAGTAAGATTTCAAAATCTCATCACTTTCATCTTGGAGCCTCTCATGTCCACTCCAAATGCAAAGGTGCGGCGATTGGCGTTTACGCTCATCGAATTACTCGTCGTCATCGCCATCATTGCCATTCTCATCGCACTGCTCGTTCCCGCGGTGCAAAAAGTGCGCGAGGCGGCCGCGCGCACGCAGTGCGTCAATCACCTCAAGCAACTCGCGCTCGGCATGCATGGCCATCACGATGCGTTCAAGGTGTTGCCGTGGGGCCGGTCGAAGGGGGCGCTCGATTCGCCGTCGTGGGCGGTGTTGATTCTGCCGTACATCGATCAGGGCCACGTCTATGGCCGATTCATCAATCCGGATATCAACGGCACCAGCTTTCCCATGATCACGCGCGGCAACAAGCCGATGGCGATCACGCACAACTTGATCCGCGGGCAATGGGTCGCGAGCGGCATCATGCAGGCGCCGATTCCGGTTTTCTTCTGTCCGTCGCGCAACAAGGTCCGCGTCGTCCGCGAGCAGGACGGCGCGAGCGTCACCGAAGGCATCGCGTCCGACTACGGCGTCAACTACGGCAGCGGCACGTCGGCGGTCGAGAATGACAACGGGCCGTTCTTCTTCTCGTGCGGCCCGTGCGGCGACGGCATGCCGATGATTCGCATCACGGACGGCACGAGCAACACACTGATGATCGGCGAGAAGCACGTCACGCCGGTGGGCATCGGGATGTTTGACGAGGTTACCGGCGCGGAACAGGATTTCAACATCTACTCGTCGCAGCCGAGCAAGTGGGCGTACGTCACGGGCCGCAAGGCCGGCGTCAATTTCCCGATCGCGCTGAACGCGCACGCGCCGTATGCGAACCAGTTTGGCAGCTGGCACTCGGCGATCGTGAACTTCGCGTTCGGCGACGCGACGGTGCGGGGATTGCGAAACTCGCTCGCCGGCACGACGTTGGCGTCGCTGTCGGCGCGCGACGATGGCCAGCCGGTGCCTGCACTCGATTAAGTACGCCAATGTAGTCATCACGCTCCGCGTGATGAAGTTGGGGCAAATTCACAGTCGACCGTTTTTGTCTGTGAGTTTGCCGAACTGCATCACGCGGAGCGTGATGACTACATTAAATGGTGCTGAAATGGCGACGATCATTCGCTACCGCCTCCATGGATTGATCGCGTTCCTTTTGCTCGCCGTGCTCGGCTGCGGCGATCGGCTCTATCCGGTTCGCGGCACGATCACGCTGAGCGACGGCGCGCCGCTCGCGAAAGGGCTCGTCATTTTCGAACGCATCGAAGGCGGTAAGCCGCTGACGGCGCGCGGCAATGTGCAGTCGGACGGGCGATTCGAACTCAGCACAACCAATCCGGGCGACGGCGTTCCGCTGGGCCGTTACAAGATGGTGATCAATCCGCTCGACGCGTCCGATGCTCCGGATGAAGCCAAGGTGCTGCCGTTCGATTTGAAGTACGTCAACTTCACCACGACGGATCGGATCATTGAAGTGAAGGCCGAATCGAATGACGTTCCGATCAAGCTCGCGTCGCCCAGCCCGCGCCAGCCGCGGCGTTGAAGCAGTATCGGGTGTCGTCAAATTCCAAGTCGAGAATACGTTCTCCGCGTTCTCTGCGCCTCTGCGTTTCAGAAAAAGGACCCCCCCTTTTTTGAAACGCAGAGGCGCAGAGAACGCGGAGGAATTCTGATCGCGAAAGTCAATCTCAGAAATAAAACCCCGGCCCCCAGTTGCGGCGGCGCATCGTGGTTTGCGACTGGTAAGCGCCGATGTCGATGAACCCGCGGATGACGCGAGGCAGGCCGCGTTGATCGGTCGGCAAGCCGGCGGCGAGAGCGACGCTGCCTCGGGAGAACGCCTTGCTCAAGACGTTGATGGCGTGCGTCAAGGTCGGCCCGCCGTACGCGCCGAGCGGGAACAGGTTGGCGGAGAAGCCGAGGATGTTGTGATCGTTGATGCCGTTGATTTGATCGACGCCGTCAACGATGTAGCTGCGGATGAGGCTGAAGCGAACGTTGAAGACGGCGCCGGATTCGCCGGCATGGGCGATGTCGTTCAGCAGACCGCCCTGATGGCGATTGCCGTCGATGATGGTGTTGTGGATGTCGATGAAGGCGCCAAAACCGCCGAAGACGCCTCCGCCGCGACCTTCGCGAGCGTTGTTAAAGGCGATGGTGCAATTGCGCAGGCGGAGATTGCCGATGGTGAAGCCGATGCCGCCGCCGTCGCCGCCCCGGGTTTCGTTGCCGCTGATGGTGGAGTTTTCGATGGTGAGGTCGGTGAAGGTGAAGCAAGAGCCGATGCCGCCGCCATCAATTTCCGCATCGTTGTGATAAAAGGTGGAGCGGGAGATTCGGGCGACGATGCCGTCGTTGTCGAGCCAGAGGCCGCCGCCTTCGCCACTGAAGGCCCTGTTGAAGGAGAAGGTGCAGCGGTCGATGAGCAAATTGCCGTCCACACCGCCGATGATGACGGCGCCGCCGTCGAAATCCGCCGTGTTGTGGTGGAACAGGCTGTCCAAAATGATCACGTTTCCGCCGTCGGTGCAGACGGCGCCGCCGAGGCTATCGGCGTTATTATCGATGAAACGGTCGGCGATGAGAGTAAGCGAGTCGTCCTCGTCGAAGAAGATCGTCTCAATTGCGCCGCCGTTGCCGGGGTCTTCTTCGTCTGCGGTGGCGTATCCGCGAGTTAGAGTGAGAGCACGAATCGTAACGCGTACGGCCTCTTCTTCGTTGCCGAATAATTCAAAGATGCGCGTTTCCCTTTCGCCGCTGATGGTGAGTTTGCTCGCGCCAAGACCGTTGACGAATACGCTCTCGGTCACCTCGAGTTGGCCGAGACCCGCATCGAGACGGATGATCCGGCCAGCCAAACCGGGCGCGAATCGAATGATGTCTACCTCGTCCGGATTGCCGTTGGCGTTTGCCTGCTCGACGGCCTGGCGCAGCGACAGAAAGCCGACGTGGGCGACGTTGTCGTCAAGAAAGGTGGTCACGGTGAAGGTGGCGGGCGTCGCGCGGTCTTCGAGCCGCTCGACGGCGAGGCGGACGCGGCGGTCCGGGGTTCGTGATTTGTTGCCAACCAATTTGACCCAGGGGTTCATCAGAGCATCCTTTGCAATCGACGCTGTTGGAGTAATCTTGTTATTCGGCATCCTCGCCCCGCCAACCAACGCGTGAAGCCACGCACTTTCCAAATCTTCGGAATCAAGCAGCCTTGGCCTGTAGCGTTGATACGGAATTGTAGGTCATGCTTTTGCACGCAGACGTCGTTGAGCGCAAACTCGATCGGGTAGAGCCGGTAATGCCGAACCGAACGAATTCGCCGCCGGTGGTCAATATGCGAAATGAAGTTGCTCAACCGTGAAATGAAAAGTAGGATTGAGTTTGCCGGGTGTACAATCATACCGGCCCGCTTTATTTGCAGGGAGCCGCATGGATGAAAGTCAAAGTGGCATGTCCAGGCCGGAATGAGCTTGAGAAATTCGCGTTCGGGAAGGCGCCGGTCCAGGATGCCGCGCGCTTGCAGCGTCATGTGAATGAATGCGAAGCTTGCCGGGATTATTACCTATCCATTTCCGCGCCGACGACGGCCAACCAGGCGCCGATCATTCCCAATATGATGCTGTCCGGCGACGCGCCGCCGGCAACGACGGATGGCTACTCGTTTCTTTTGCCGCCCGCGCTGCCGGACGAGATCGGCCGGCTCGGCAGCTATCGCGTTTTGCGTCTCCTGGGGCAGGGAGGCATGGGTTACGTTTTCCTCGCCGAGGACATTCAGCTCGCTCGGCCGGTGGCGCTCAAGGTCATGAAGCCCGATAGCCGCGATCCGGAAAGCGGGCAGCGTTTCCTGCGCGAAGCGCGGGCGATGGCGGCGATCAAGCACGAGAATCTCGTCACCAT
>DAIOGM010000050.1:0-16345 GCA_036745215.1 Gemmataceae bacterium | reverse complement strand
ATCAGCCAGGGCAGGAAGGAAACGCCGTCTATTTCGCGATGGAGCTGCTGGAGGGGCAATCGCTCGAAAGCTGGATTCGCGCTCAATCCGCGCCGGGCCTCGCCGACATCTTGCGCATCGCGCGGGAAATCGCGGTCGGCCTGGCGTTCATCCATCGCAAGAACATGGTGCATCGCGACATCAAGCCGGCGAACATCTGGCTCGAAGCGCCAAATGGCAAGGTCAAGATTCTCGACCTTGGCCTGGTCCGCCCGCTCGATGACCCGGGCAACTTGACGATGACCGGCATGATCATGGGTACGCCGGAGTTCATGGCCCCCGAACAGGCGCGCGGCGGCGACGTCGATGCGCGTGCCGACATCTTTAGCCTCGGGTCGGTGCTCTATTACTTGTGCACCAAACGAAAACCGTTTCAGGGCGCGACCTCCGTGGCGGTGCTCATGGCGCTCGCGAGTGAGACGCCGACGTCGGTGCATGAGCTGAATCCGCGGCTGCCAATGGCGTTATCGGACCTGGTCATGCAGATGATGGCGCGGGAGTCGCGCCTTCGCCCAGCGTCCATGGCGGACGTCGTCAAGCGGCTGGAAATGATTGAGCGGAAGAATTCGTCTCCCAGTGAGCGCGCTCACGGCGAGGTTACAGCCGATGAGACGGACACGACCCTGGTATCGCCCGTCGCGCCGCCGAATCGGCGCAAGACATCGAGTGCAGGAAGCGCAGGGTTCCGTGTTGCCATGGGACTGGCAATGTTGGCTTGCTTCCGTGCGTCGCTGTTTCCGAACGGTGCGGCGGCTCGGCCGGACGGCGAGTCAGGCAAGGTCGCGTATCTGAGCGAAATGAAGGAAGTCGCCAGCGAAAACTGGCCGTTCCGCCAGGGCCCGGAGAAAGAATTCAAGAAGAAGGGCCCCAAAGACGGACCAAAGGAGGGTCCCAAGGATTTCGACGGCCCGGTCCGCTATAACGGCAAGCTCATTTCGCGCGGCATCTTCATGCATCCGCCGGCGCCGCCCAACGTCGGCGATCCGGCGAGTCTGAGTTACCGGCTCGAGAAGAAGTACGATTCCTTTCAAGCCGAGGTGTCGCTGCGCGACGGTCCGGGCGGCAGCGAGACGCCGTGCGTCTTCTGGGTGTTCGGCGACGGCAAGGAGTTGTGGAAATCGAAGCCGGTCGCGACGCAGCAGGATTCCCAAAAATGCGTCGTGTCGGTCAAAGGAATCGAACAACTCAAAATCGCCGTGACGTGCGCGGGTTTGCCGCACGGCGCTCATGCCATCTGGATCGACCCGCAGTTGAGCAAGTGACGCGAATTCATATCAACAAAACTCCAGCGCCGTCAACGCATACACCTTGGCGACGCGAACCAGATCGCTGATCGAGACCCATTCGTTGAGCGTGTGCGCGCCGCCGGCGCGCGGCCCGTGCGTGATCGCCGGCACCTTGGCGAGCGACCAGAAGCTGTTGCCGTCGTCGCAAAACGGTTTCGCGCCGATCGGCAACGATTGGCCGACAATTGACGCATACGCATCCTGAAAATTCGCGACGAACGGGTGCTTCGGATCGAGCAGGAAAGCATCGCGCATCAAACACAACTCGACGGCCATGGACGTGCCCGTCGCGCTGCCCGCTTCTTCGATCAGTTGATGAAATTGCCGTTCGACATCGGCGCGGCGCGTGCCCGGCAGCCAGCGGCGCGTGCCTTCGAGCTTGCACACTTGCGGATACTGATTGAAGATCTCGCCGCTGTGAATTTGGCCGATGAACAGGCTTTCCGGCCCCGCGAGCGGATCGCGCTTCTTGCCCAGCTCGGCATCGAGCGCGAGCAGCCGGCGCACCAGTTCGGCGCCGGCGGCGATGACGTTGGGCTCGCTGGGCCGCATCACTTCATGAATCGGGGCGCCGGGCCGCGCGACGTTCACCTTCCACGTCAAGCCGCCGCGGCCGATGACGGGCAGCACCGCGTTCAGATATTCCGGCAACAGCACCGCGTCGCCGACGTAACCGGCGGCGATCATCGCGTTGAGCTGCCGGCCATCGCCCCATGGCGTCTCGTGCAAGTCGTGCGCAGTCAGGAGAATCGCGCCGGTTTCCAGCGCGTCGGCATCGCGCAAAGCGATCAGTGCTTCCGCGGCGGCGGCCGTGCCCGCTTTCATGTCCGAGGCGCCGCTGCCCTTGAGCAAGTCGCCATCCACCGATGGCGGCACGAATGGCAGATGCACGGTATCGAGATGGCCGTTGAATTGCAGCGTCTTGCCGGGCTTTTTGCCTTGCCAGCGAACCGCGACCGCCGGTGCTTGCGGATAATCGCCCGCCGGCCGATCAACCGCGAATCCTTCGGCGGACAAAAGATCGGCGAAGCAATCGAGCACGCCCTTCGCCTCGCCGGTCCGGCTCGGCACGGCGACGAGTTTCCTGGCCATGTCCAGAAGACGCTGAGGCCGAACGGCAGCGAAGACGCGTTCGCGTAAACGTGGATCGCTTTTCATAACTACAGGGCCAAAAGCGTTGTTTAAAAACACGGCTCGGCGTTCTTGACTAGTGACGCACGCGAGTCGAAGTCATGTCACGCGCAGGGCTGAAACAGAAGAGAGGTCAGGTTATGAAGCCGGTTCCAACACCCGTGCCTGGGCCACTTCGCGTTTCCCCACTGCACGCAGCTGGTGAGGAAACAACGACACGACTGCGATGGTTTCGCCATCCAGTGTCATGAACTCCACGTCATAGCCCTTGTCCGAGTGAACCAATACGATCGTTCCCAGGTCGCCCCGGCGCAACCCGTGTTCCGACAGGTCTTCAGTCAAGGCCACGGTGGAAAGCTCGTTAAGCATCTTTTTCTTCCGCTAGGGGATAAGCCGTCGCCAATCGAGGGATTGTCGAATCCATCGCAACGAACCACACGGACCGCAAACGCGGCGTTCGTCCGTCGGCCGCTCGAAACTTCCCTTCAACGACCTAGCGCACACCAAAGGGTGAGTCCTCCGTGCGGGCGACTTCGTGTTCCTCCGCGTGCTTGAGCAACGCGTCGTGAAGTGACTCCCACTTTGCCGCTTCGAAGCCAAAACTCATAAAGAAAGTCGCCTTGTGCTTTCCGTCGCGATGCGTCGTCGATAAGAGATAATCGACGATCTTCGCCCTCGGAATCTCAACCTGCTCGATAAAGGGCAACTTCATCATACCATCCAACTGGGCAATTCGTTGGGTGATGGACTGGTTTGGAATTACCCCCGGCAGGATTCGAACCTGCGACCCTCGGTTTAGGAAACCGATGCTCTATCCCCTGAGCTACGGGGGCGAGAAATCAACAAAACTCGCTTTTCGTCAGGTTTTCATGTTGCTGACTGCCTGCATGCCGCAAACATGAAACTCAAGTTGACTACCGTTTTGACAACCGACACGAGGCACTTGAAGTCCAAGTTCCGCACGAATGCAATGCGAAGCAACATAAACGATTCTACCCCTCGGCGCCGTTCTGGCCAATCCGCCAAGCCTTATCCAGATTTTCCATTGACCTCGCACCCCACAGGCCGATGGTGCAAGCAAGGATCAAGAAGGCCGAGGGATTCATCAAGTGGCTGAAAGACATTCAGTCGAAGCTGCCACCGCAGGCGACGGACGCCGGAAGGTGGATCGGGAAAGCCATCGATAAGGTGAACGTTGTGGTCAAGCCATCGCGTCCTGCTACGCATCGCGCAATTGCAGGTTGTCAAAAGTCGAATGGAGCGTCGAGCGAATTCCAATCAGACCGCTCTTCAGGCTGAAATCCCACACAGAAAGCCTTTCAATGCCGCCGAAATACAGCTTCAATTCGCCGCCGATCACGGTGAATCTCAAGTTGTCGTGATGCGCCGCACCGAGGTTGACAGACGCGAGCAACGTGGTCGTGCCGTTGATCTTCTTGGAGATGCTGGCCATGAACACCGTGCCGTTCCATGACACCGAGGCCAGATACATGTTGAGATCCCCGGCGCCGGAGTAACGTGCCACCAGGCTCGCACTCTGGCCAATGACGGCCGGAACGAAGACCAGCGCCTGGACGTCCGCGTTCGTCCATGGCCCGGACGGGAGCGTGGCGAGATTCAAGGCTGCGGTGCCTTTTGCCTGTCCCTCGATATTGGGACTGGCGGTCGTATAGCGGCCAAGGCGCGTGAGCCAGTGGCTTCCCAGCACGGCGGGCTGAAACGTCTCGAACAAATCCGACGTCGTCACATTGGCAGCGAGGAAATCATCAATCGCGCCCATGCCGATGCTGCGGATGCCCGCGTTGCCGGCCGGCAAAGAGCGGTCGGTTGCCGACAATTCCAGGATTCCATTGATGTTGATTCCGATGAGCGACGTGGTGGCCGCGAAGGTGACGGGGCCGGTGATCGTCGCGAGCTGGCGCGAGGCAAGCGTGGTGACGACGCCGGCGACGTTCTTGACAATGCTGATCTGGAAGCCGGCCGCGGTCTTGAGCACGCGGGCCATGTAGTAGTTCGCGTCGCCCGGACCGGAGTAGTTGGCCAACAGGCCGATCTCGTGGTTCTTCGTGGTGAGCGAGATCGTCGCTTGAACGAAGACACTCGAGCTTTTGGCGGCGACCACGCTCGCCAGGTTAACCGCCGGCGCCGGGGCCTTGCCGAGCGCTTTATCGTCCGTCGTCATGAACTCGCCCGCCCGTCGCGTCCAAAAGTCGCTCAAACGGACGCCATCGGCCGACAGGAAGAAACGGTCCCTGAACGTTGTGTCGGCAGCCACGGGCGAAGCATAGAAATCATCAAACGTGACAAACGAGTCGCCGCGAAAACCGACGCTGCCGGTCGCGAGGGAATTGTCCAGCACGTCGGCGACTGGAACGTTGTTCACGAAGAGGCGGAGATTGCTTCCCGTCACCACGAAGCGCAAGGACGCCTTGCCGGTGCTTGAGAGTACGGTCTTCGTGGCCAGAACGGTGACGACGCCGTTGACGTTCTTCAGGACCTGCGCAACGAAGCCGATGCTCGTCCGCGTGATGCGGCCGAGATAATAATTCTTGTCGCCGGCGCCTTGATAGCGCGCGACGAGGCCTGCCGAGTTGTTGATGCCCGGCGCATTCACCACCGCGCGCAATTCGACGTTTGGCTCACTTGCCCCATTCACGACGGCGAGATTGAGGGCTTGCGTGCCCTGGACCTTCGAATTCACCACGCGGAAAAAGCCGGACGCATTGGTCCACGGTTCGGCAAGCACCTGCTGCGCCGTAAAGGCATCGAAAATCGCGGCGCCGGTGGAGACAGGCCAGGCCTGGAAGTTGAATGCGAAGTGGGAAGCCGCCAAGCGCAACCCGATGGAGCCCGATTTGAAAGTTGAGTCCACGGTGGTTGCACGAAGGATGTCGTTGAAAAACAATTGCAGGCTGGAGCCGACCACGCGGAAACGCAAGATGCCGCTTTGCGTGGCGATGGGAAGATCCTCGACGACGGCCAACTCGGAGACGACGCCATTCACGTTTTTCACGATACGGGCGGTGGCCGAGCCGTTGGCGGCGATGGTCAGGCTTGCGTAATAGTAGTTCTTGTCGCCCGCGCCGGCGTACCGGGCGAGAAGGCCGCTGTGATTTTGGTTACTCAAGGCGACGAACGCCTCAAGTTCGACGTCGGTCGCCGAAAATCCCGCGATCGTCGCCATATGAAGCGCGGCCGCGCTCGTCCCCTCGGCGCGATTACTATTGACAATACCCAGAGCGCCGGCCTGCTTCACCCAGGGAGAGCCGAGCGAGGCGTTACTGAGGCGCTCGAAGTTGTCGGTGAACAGCGGCCGCGGCATCTCGAAGGCGCCGATGTCCGGCGCCGCGCCGACGACGCGCGCGAAACCGGGCCCGCGCTGATCGTTCGCCGGCTTGATCACCACTTCGCTCAGCGATAGCACGTTCGGGTCCGCGGGATTGTTACGCACCGCGAACAGCCCCGATAAATCCGGGTCGGCGATGCGGCGGACGCGCACCTTGCGGCCAACCGCGCCGGCAAAATCGAAGGACAGAGACGTGTTGCCCGAGCTCGGATGGAAACGCATCGCGTTTTCGGGATTCAGGAGCGGCGAGGCGATAATCGCCTGATCGTTCGCGTCCAGCACGGTGATGATGATATCACGCAGCCGTTGCCCGCTGTTGCCGACGCGATTGTGCAAGGTGACGTCGCCAATCGGCATGTCGAACGGCAACGTGACCGTCCACGTGGCATTCGCATCGTTCTCGGCCGTGTGCGTGAAGTTGGTCGCATCGACAATGCCATCGATGGCATTGCCGGCGGGGAAGGGCGTGACGTATTCCGACGATTGCGTCGCGGCACCGAGGCGAGCGAGATTGACGCCGGAGAGGTTCGTCCAGGCGTCGATGGCAGGACTGCCGGCGACAAGAGCGTGCGTCCAGGTCGGGCCGCCGTTGTTGCGCAGCGTCGGGTCGAGAATGTCCGCGAGAGGCAACAACATTCGCCCGCCGGCGCCGTTGTCCTTGCCGACGATGTTGTTCGGGCCATTCACGAGTCCACCCGCCGAACTGGGGTCGCCGATCAGATTGGAACGGCAGGCGGAATCGACATTGTTTCCGGCGAGGTCCGAGGCAGTACCCGAGGTGCGCGCGTTGCCGGCGACGATCGTGTTAAAGAGCGTGGCGGGCTCGCCACTGCCGTGGTAGATGCCGCCGCCGTCCGATGTAACGGCGTTTCCCACGATAGTCGAATTGATTACGGTCAACGTGCCATTACTCGTAAAGATGCCGCCGCCGTTCAAGGCGGAGTTGTGAGAGAGGGTCGAGTTCGCTAGCGTTGTGATGCCATCGACATACAGGGCGCCGCCCGATTCGGACGCAGAGTTATCTGCGAATGTCGAATTCGCCACCGAGATCAAACCACTACCGGCGAACATGCCGCCGCCGAACCTGCCGGAATTGCCGACGAAAGTTGAGTTGCTCACAATCACTGCATCGCCGTTTTGGCTGGCAATGCCTCCGCCGGCGATTAACGCGGTGTTGCGCGCAAACGTGGAACTAGCCACGGTTATTATTCCGCGCGAGAGATTGTAAATGCCACCACCGAGGTTTCTGCTGGAGTTTTCGGTGAACGTCGAATTTGTCGCGGTTAGCGTGCCGACCCTGTTGTAAATGGCGCCGCCTGATAAGGCGGAGTTGCTCGAGAGGGTCACGTTCGTCAGCGTCGCGGTCCCAGCTTGAACGTAAATGCCGCCTCCGTCGCTTGTGGCCGAGTTGGCGGTGAGAGCCGAGTTCGTGATGGTCAACTCGGACTCGGTGAATATGCCGCCACCGACGCCTGGCGTTGCGTAGTTTGCGGCGAGAGTCGAGTTGGTCATGATCATTCTGCTGTTGTTGTAGACGCCGCCGCCTTTGACCGAGGCGCCGTTGGCGGATAGAGTCGAATTGGTCAAGATGAGCGTGCTGTCATTGAAGATGCCGCCGCCCGAGTCCGATGCGTTATTGTTGGAGACGTTCGAATTCTTCAGCGTGATGAAGCCGCGGTTGTAGATGCCGCCGCCGGAAACAGCGGTGCTGCGGGAGATGGCCACGTCGGTCAGTACGCCATTGCCGTCGGAATGGATCCAGATGGCGCCGCCGTCTCGGACGGCGGAGTTGAGCTCGAAGGCCATGCCGGTCAGGGCAATGTTCTCGACATTGTAAATGGCCCCGCCGTCGTCGTCGTCGGTGCTGAGGCCCGGGAGTTCGTCATCCGCTCTGCCGCGCGTCAGTTTCAGGCCGGAGATCGACACGGCAATTTGATTGCCCACAGTGTTGTCATCGACCTTGAAAATGCGACTGGAATTGTTGGCGTCAAGGGTGAGTTTCGTAGCGCCCAGGCCCATGATCGTGAGGGGCTTGCTGATCGCCAACTCGACGCCGCCCAGAAGGATGGTCTGGTTCGTGAGTGCGGCGGTGAACTGCACGGTGTCGGCCGCATCGGTCGCATTGGCGAGGCGAATCGCTTTTCGCAGCGTGGTGGGACCAAGGCCGAGAGCCTGTCCATTGTCATCGCCGAGATTCGAGTTGACCATGAATATCGCCGGCGCGAGACGATTCTCCAGTAACTCGATCGTTGGCCGAATGCGCCTTGGCGCGCGCGGCTTCGGTGCGATCTTTTTGGTTGCAAAGAGAGAACGAAGCATTGCCGTCAAAGTCATGTTCAACGCCTCAAAGGGACGAGCGGTGTCGCGATCCACGACGCGGAGCGCGTGCCAATTTCTTCTCCCTTCTTCCCCTTACGCAAAGAGGAGTCGGGGTGAAGGAGCAAATGACTGGGCTGTCCCTATGCATCAGCGTGAATCGAAGCCGGCGCATGCGCGCGAAAAAAGTCGGCTTCTCGTTATCTTGGAATTGAGGAAACGCATATAGGCGAGCCTCTCCCAAGCGTAGTCCAGGGCTCCACGATCATGACCACAGCTAGCAAAGGCAACGAGCGAGGCGGAGTGAGCGTTACACCGGCGGAATCTTCTGGAATGAGGTGCACATGCCAATTAGCATGAAGCGTTGGAGAACTTCGCCCCCACTTCGCGCAATTGATATGACGAGGTGAATATGATCGATCCAACGCGGGTATTCGGTGCTTTGGCGCCGGCGAGCCGTAAGCTCGAAGTCAAGGCGTCGAGTGGGGTCAAGCTCTTGGTCGAGTTGTTTCTTTTTCTCGTCGCCTGCCTTTTCGTGATGCCAAGCAGTGTTCCCGCCCAGGGGCCGCAGAAAAAATACGCTCAGGAGTATCGCCACTTGTTCAAGGGACCACCGGAGAACCCGAACGATTTTGCGTTCAACGGACCGGATGCCAAGGCGTACGTGAAGTTCGAGCCGGAAGGTTTGCGGATCACGCTGCCGCCGGGTCATGCGAAAGAACGTAAGGGCACCGGCGTGGCGACCGGATTTGCGGTGCGCGGGGATTTCGAAGTCACACTGAGTTTCGAGGTTCTCGCGGAGCCAACGCCGGAGGACGCCGGTCCAAAAACACGTTTTACTTTGGCTACCAACATGGACAAACCCAATCCCTGGCTGCACCAGGTGGCTCTCACGCGCCGAATTACTTTGAGAGGCGGCGTTCAAAACGTGACCTGGATGACATTGCAGGACGAGATTTCCAGGAAAAGCGTGCCGACGACCGCCGCATTTGCCGCTCTGGAGAAGCGCGGACGTTTCCGACTCGTGCGTGCGGGCGCCGACGTTTCTTACTATGTCGCAGAAGGCGCTGACGGAGCATGGAAGTTCCTGTCAACGTACACCTACGGCGCCGAGGATGTGCGCGACGTCGCCATCGTCGCCTCGACCGGCGGGGAAAAAGCCTCAATCGATGTGCGCGTCACCGAATTGGTAATTCGCGCCGCGGCGTTTCCCGAGACACCACCCGCCCGGAAGGCGGTCCCGGTCGCCGAGGTGAAACCTCCGGACGCGGCTCCCGATCCCGAGCAGCCTGGCCCGGCGCCAAGTCAGGAGGCGAAGGGGTATTTGATCGCCGTACTGTTGATCGGCCTGGCGATCACGTTCGTCGTGGCTATTGCGCTGGGATTCGTTTTGCACAAGCGCAGCGGCACGGCAAGTCCGGCCCCGACGGCTGCGGCGCGGACGTCTGTTTCCATCCCTTGTCCGCAATGCGCCAAAGGCCTCAAAATCACGCCGGAAATGGCCGGCAAGAAAGTGAAATGCCCCAAGTGCGGCGCCGTGGCGCCCGTCCCTTCAATGGAGGCCAGCGACACTCGGGACATCTTGTAGAGATCGAGTCAACGACGCTCACGGCGTCCTTGCGAAACCTGCCCAATCAGTCCGTTTTGGCCTGGAAAACGTCTGGAATGGAAAGCTCGTCGGCAAGAGCGTCGCCGCGGCGATTCACCAAGACGTGCCAGCAGGGAATGGGGCTGTCCCATAGACGGCATATTCATTCCATCTTGTCCTCGCCGTGCTGCATTTGCAATGTCAGTGGTGAAAAGAAATATTCGTCGCGCAAAATAGGGGGGGGTGTCTCTATGTGTGCGCGACGAATCCGTATGCAGAGAGCACGGCGCGACCAAGCCGCAGTCATTGCCAATTCGAAGCGGAGCGCTTGGTTCACAATCAGAAACTCTCCGCGTTCTCTGCGCCTCTGCGTTTCTAAAAAAGAGCATGCCGTACGTCTGGGAAGGGCATCCAATTTAGAAACGCAGAGACGCAGAGAACGCAGAGGCCAGCCAAAAGGGAGCTCATGATGATTCGAACTGCACTGGTCTTGCTGATCACGGCGCTCGGCATCTTGCTCACTCAGGCAGTGGGCACTGCCGGGACGCCCGTCAAAGTAGTGTTTGACCCGAAAGACGCCCGAATCCGCGGCTTCGTCGAAGTTCTGGAAAAGAGAGGCGTGAAGCTTGTCCATGAGCAGTCGGCGAAACCGCTGCAGTGGCGGATTGTCGAGCCGCAGTTTCCCGGCGGCGAACTGCGCGTCGGCATTTGCACGTTCAAAGATTCCGCGACCGAAGCTCAGATGCGCGAAGCGTTGAGCGACTTCAGCGGGGGATGGCGTCACGTCAATTCCCATTCCCGACTGGCCATGTCGAGGATTCACGCGGCTGGATTCGAAAAAGGCAAACCGGATGACATCGCTGCGCTGGAAGAAAAACTGCGTGTGGCTTTTTTCTGGCACCAGCGACCAGAGACACGCCCGCTGAAAAATGCCTTGACCAATGAGGTGGTCGATGCCGGTCAGGACCCAAAGGACGAACGCATCGTTGCTCTGGTGGCCTACCTCGGCCGCAACGGCATCAAGCTGAAGGACTCCCCGGGCTGGCGAATCGTGGAGCCCAAGCACACCGACGGCATCATCAGCGTGAGCATCCGATCGCTGCCGCCGCCGGCAACGGAAGTGCAGATGCGTTTCGGTCTGGATGTCAACCTGTACTACGAACTCAATGTCGAAGCACAACTTGCAATGTCACGACTCATCTTCACGGACTCCAAGGATGGAAAAGCCCCCGCCGGGCTCGAAAGCAAACTGCTGCGCTTGTTCCACGAGTACCGACCCGCCGGCGCGCCCTCGACCGAAAAAGCGGCCAAGGCGCGGGACCAACTGGTGAAATTCCTCAGTGCTCAGGACATCGATCTGCGTCCCGTTCCCAATAGCACGAACGTGATCCAAGGCCTGTATTCCATCGGGCCGGACCACGACAAGCAGTTTTGCATCGGCCTCAATTACCTGCCGCCCAAGACGGCCGACGCGTTCCGAAAAGAACACGTCGGCTACCCTTTCGCTCACGAAATCCGCGGCAACTGCGTCCTCTTCAAGGTCGGCGATCCCAATGGAATCAAAATGAAGGGCTATGACGGCGCCTGGAAAAAGGTGCTCGCGGCAATTGAGGAGTACTCCAGTTTCAGTCCTTCTCACGATCGCTACTTGGCCTACTGGCTCGCCAGCCATCCGCCCGATCCGAAAAGCCACGAGTACGAGCCTCTGTTGTTGATCACCCGCATGCCCATCGAAGTCCTGGCCCGGCACGTTGAGCGATGGCCCGATAGCGCACCGCCCGACGAACTCCTGGAAAAGAAGCAATCCGGCAAGAAGACCTGGACCGTTCAACTGCTCGACGGATTGGCTCTGACCATCGAGACGCATCACAAGGATTCGATCTGGAACCCCGACGGCCACCCGATCAAGCATTTGCAGTCGATCAGCAAGGTCCGCTGGCAGGACCGAGAAGCGATCGTCAACGGGAAGAATTATCGCTACGAAGTCTGTCCGCTTGCCGACGTCATTCGCCTCCTGGATCGTCCGGAAGGAACCATGCCGATCCATCGTCTGCACGGCCCCCTGACAGGCTACGAGCAGACGGCCAAGGCGCTCAGCTTGCTGCTGCGCGAGCAACTTGCCGCAGACAGAGAAGTGTGGACGAAATCGGACGATGGTCGCCTGGCCGTGCTTCTCGCCGTCACGCCGACGAAAGTGAAGCCGGGCGATGACGTTGAAATAACCGTAAAGGTCCGGAATCTATCCGACAAGCCGATCATGATTCCGCGCCCATTCGGACACCCTGGCTACACCTATGGGTTGGGCATCCAGGGTCCGAAAGGCCAATTAGGTTACCATGGCTTTCCGCCGCCACGTCAGATCGAAGAGTGGTATCGAGTTGGAGGAATCGTGATCCGACTTGAGCCCGGCAAGGAGTTCAAGGATTCTTGCAAACTAAACTGGAGCAACTACCCCGAGCTTCGCACACGCGGAACGTACCGATTTACTTCTGACCTTTCCTACCGGAAAGGGTGGGACGCCATTGAGGACCGGGTGAAAGTCAAGCTGTGGAGGGGCAAGTTCGAAGAACTCCGCGTGATGGTGGAAGTTCAGGACGATGAACAACCAAAGCCGAAGGAAGCACGGCCTGGCGAAAAAGGCAATTCGGACGCGCCGAACAGCCCGCAGCAAAGCGCAAGCTCCCAGGAGTCAGGGGTCTTCGCTTTCTCCGGCACGACGCGGCTCACTTGAGTTCTGACTTTGCGAGCAAGTCGTTCAAGACAAGTTCCAGCGCGACGAACCGCGACCACGCCGCCGCTTTCGATTCGCCGGGCGCCGGCAGGTATTCCAAACGCGCGTCGCCAACGTTTTTGAGGTTGAAAATAGCCGCCTTTTTGCCGAACGCGATGCGGACGAAATAGCCATCATGGATCGACTGGCGCTCGTAACCCTGATGGATCGGCAGCGAATTGAAATCCTGCGTCGCGAGATGCTGAGCCAGGGCGGCGAGCTGTTTGGCGCTGAGCTTGCCCTTGGTCGCCGCGGTCTTTTTCGTCCATTCGCCTGTCGGTTCGATAACGCAGAGTTCGCCCTTGGGGCCGCCGACGGCGACCAGGCCGTAGGCGTTATGCTGGATGGTGATGGAAGCTTTCAGTTTGCCGTCCTTGGTGAGAAAATCCCCGACGTCGCCAGCCTGGCACGGGGCGACATGGAATGCCGCCATGAACAACATCAACGTGCCGAATCTGCAATTCCAGTTCATCATGAAACCTCCAAAGACTTTGTCGTTGAGCGCTAGGTTCCTTGAGCCGCATAACTCATAGCGCTTGAGTCAGTTCTGGCGAGCCGAGCGGCGTAAGCCGCCGGTTGAGTTTGCGCAACCTCAACCGGCTCCTTACGGAGCTCGGCTCGCCGGGACTCGATGGTCTGAGGTGTCAACACTCGCTAGCGCTTTGTCACGGCTTCATGTCGGGAGGGCGAGGCTCCTGCCGAGCCGCGAAGCCGCTGGATGCTCACGGCTCGGCAGGAGCCTCGCCCTCCCGGCAATCCGACAATCAAACTGTGACAGAGCATTAACCCTATGGGTTATTGGATGGCGTCCATTCGAAATCTACACGGCAACCAATAGTCGCCTTTCTTCCGCAATTCGAAGCTCCATTCTTCTAAAGGCACGGACAAACGAAAGTGTAAGCTCTCGATTTTCCCGTCGTGAACACGGACTTTGGTCAGGGAAAGATCCCGTATCCCTTCCCGTCGCTGCAAACCATAGACGTGCTGCGCGAGCCGAATGCCGGTCTGAATTTCCGCCAGTCCGTCCGGCGCGACGGCCTTCAGCGCGTCGAACTCCTTGTCGGTATGAAACCATTGACGATCTTGCAGCGACGTCTTGAGTGCCTCGATGGAGATGGTCGCTTTGACTTTTGTTGCGCCGGTCAGATGCTCCTTGACGATATGCGCGACCGCCGGCTTGTCGCCGCGCTCACAAAGAAGGACGACGGCGCGAAAGCGGACCATCGGCGCTTCGTCGGCGTCCGTGTCCACGCCGATCAGGAAAGGCGCCGCCTCCTTGTCCGGCAGCCATGCAGCCAGGGCAATCACCAGTTGCATGCGCAGATCGCGCCGTTCCAGGTAGACGGTCTTCTTCTCCAGCTTGGCGAATTGCTCCTTGAGCATCGGCACATAGTCGCGCGCATCCAGCGCAACCAGCATTTCAAGTGCGTCGGCTCGCCAGGGATGGTGTCCTTCTCCCAAACGCAGTTTCGCCGCCAGAATCTTCGCGAACGGCGCCTTGCGATCGGCGTCGTCGCGAATTTCTTTCAGGAGCGCCTGCCGTTTCTCATCGATCACGCGCGAAGTGACGTTATAACGAAAGAAGAATGCGTACGTGCCATTGATCCCCTCCAGGGAGGACAGCGCCGCCTTTTGCACGACCGCGTTCTTGTCGTCCAGCAATTCGAGCAGCGCGATTTCCGCTTCCGGCGAGCCGAATCCGGCGGCGGCAAGAGCTGTCGCGGCGTTCGCACGTTGTGAATCGTCCTTCAGCTTCAACCGGTCGATGAGAACGCGCCTGGCTTCGGCCTGCGCTTTGAATCGACCGAGCGAAGAGCTGGCCGTGTTGCCGACGGTGGGATAGGTTGCGCTAATCCGCGTGGGGTCATCGAGCAGCTTCGTCAGGGCGGCCACCACTTCGGGCGAGGCATGCCCTATATCTCCGAGCGCCTGCACCGCCTCGGTCCGCAGGGCTGCATTCTCGTTCTTGTTGACGGCAATCTTGACAAGGTCCTGCACGGCGGCCTGCGACGACGCACCCAGATGCCGCAACGCATAAGCGGCCGAGCGGCGAACCAATTGATATTTGTCGTCCGGATCGCGGTCCGACAGCATGCGAATGAGTTGCGGCACACATTCGGGAAATCGCGTTCCGAGGTCGGGCAAGGCATTCTGCAGGTTCCCCAGTGAATTCGCGGCATCGGCCCGGACATGGTAATGCGGATCTTTGAGCAAACGAATAACATGCGGCGCGATTTCATTCGGGTGCGGCTTCATGGCGCCGATGTAGCCTAATGTCTTTTGGCGAACCCCATGGTTGTCGTCCTGCAAACGCGCGACGAGTTCCTCCAGGGTAGGCCCCTGGCCAACTCCTTTTTGAGCAGTTGCCGTCGGTCCCATCAACAGGACCGCCGCGAAACAAATCGCCGCGCCGGGAATGAAGCTCACGTGCATGTCGAAGCCTTTCTTTTGGTCAATCGAAGCGGACCGAATCGCCAGGGCCAGCCGCGGAAAGAGATTGAGACAAGGTTGCCCCTTATTCAGACGATTCCAAGCGAGAGTGGGATTTGTTGCGAATGGTTTCCTGGTTATGCTTGGCGAAATCCCATCTACCGACGAAGTCTGAATTTCGGCGCACGCCCGCATTGACGAACTCATTTCAACGGGTCTTTTTGCCGTTCCCTGATCGATTCTTGCCAAGGTGATTTTCATTGCTTGCGCCGCGCCCTCGGTTACGATGCGGCCATGACTGGAAAGCTCGATTGGATCGACGGAGACCCCCATGACCACCAGCACCAGATTGATCGTCCCGGCGGCTCTCGCCGTCGGCCTGTGCCTCGGCTACCTGATCGCCCGATTCAACACGGACGGCCCCGTCCAGGCAGCGCAGGCCAAAATACCGCCAAAGCCCGCGGAAGTCAAATCGGTCGAGAATACGCAGCCGAAGAAGAAACCGGCGCTCGCCGCGAAAACGCCCAACATCGTTTTCATGATGGCCGACAACCTTGGTTACGGTGAGCCAGGCTGTTATGGCGGCGGCATCTTGCGCGGCGCGGCGACGCCGCGCATCGACAAGCTTGCTGCCCAGGGCACGCGACTGCTGAACTACAGCGTTGAAAGTCAGTGCACGCCGAGTCGCTCCGCATTGCTCACCGGCAGGTTTGCCCTGCGCTCCGGCACGATGCGCGTCAATCGGGGCGGCGGAGTCTATGGTCTGACCCAGTGGGAAGTCACCCTCGCGGAAGTCCTTCGCGCCATGGGCTACGCGACGGGCATCTTCGGCAAATGGCACCTTGGCAACACCGACGGGCGTTTTCCCACGGATCAGGGTTTCGACGTCTGGTACGGCATTCCAAACTCCACTTCCGTCAGTCCGTGGATATCTTCAACGGGCTTCGATCCCAAGGTCGCGCCCGTTCCCCACATTCTCGAATCCAATCGCGGCGAGAAACCGCGCAACCTCGAGGTTTATGATCTCAACCAGCGCAGGCTCATCGACACGGAAATCACCAAACGCAGCGTCGAGTTCATCAAGAAGAATGCCGCGGCCGGCACGCCTTTCTATTGCTACGTCCCCTTCACGCTGGTGCATTATCCGACGCTCGCCCATCCGGATTTCAAGGGCAAAACCGGCAACGGCGAGTTCGCGGACTCGCTGGCGGAAATGGATCACCACGTCGGCGAGATCGTTGACGCCGTCAAAAACGCCGGCGCCCTAGACAACACCATCGTCGTTTTCACGAGCGACAACGGACCTGAAGAAATGCTCCCCTGGCGCGGCTGGGCGGGCCCCTGGTCCGGCTCGTACTTCACTGGCATGGAAGGTTCGTGCCGGGTGCCGTTCCTCCTGCGCTGGCCGGGCCGCGTCCCGGAGGGGCGCGTCTCCAACG
>DAIOGM010000049.1:0-26013 GCA_036745215.1 Gemmataceae bacterium | reverse complement strand
GACCTCGTCCGACCTTTATCGCCGGGGAAACGTGAATGGTCCACGGATGACAAAGGTTCGCGTCGGCAAGGACATTGCGACTTTTCAAGTCAATGGAATTGAATGGGTTGCGCTCCAATCCGGGGGTATTTCTACTTTCTCGAATCAGGGGCCCGGAAAGAATTGGTGGATGCTGCCTATTGGATTCGACTACCCGGATGAGTTAATTGTTGTAAATGATCATGGCAATCATTTCAGTTGGGAACCAGCTATTGACATGAAGCTCGACGATTATGTTGATTTGCTTGCGTTCGTCGAACTTGCATTCGCCAAAGTGAGTTGACACACGGAGAAGATCGATGCAACTCTCACTCAAAGCCGTTCGATTCGTTATCGACGCGTTGGATCATTACCGCAATTTTCATGATGATCAACTTCGACAGCCGGGATTGTCGGAAGACGACATCGCTGATTTGGAAAACGACCGCCTTTTTCTTGATGCAATCAAAAGCGATTTCGAAAAATACAAAGCGGAACTTAACGAGCAGCGAAAAAGTGTGAATGCCGAAGTTTGACCGAATTATCGATCATTCCTCGAGCAATTTCAATCGCACCACATTGAGCGCCATCTTCGCCGTTCGGCTTTGAATCTCCGTGCGCGTCCCCGCCCAGCTAAACGACAGCGACGACACGCCGCCGTCCCACGCCAAACCGACATAAACCAGTCCGACCGGCTTGTCCGGCGTCGCCCCGCCCGGCCCCGCTAAACCGGTCGTGCTCACGGCGAGATCGGTGCCCATGCGTTCGCGGCAACCAATCGCCATCGCCTCCGCGACCGGGGCGCTGACCGCGCCGTGAACATCAAGCAATTCCTGCGGCACGCCGAGCATCTCGTGCTTGATGCGATTGACATACGCGATGACGCCGCCGCGAAACCAGGCGCTCGCTCCCGGAATCTGGCCGAGGCGTTGCGCGACGAGGCCCGCCGTGATGCTCTCCGCCGTCGCCAGCGTTTTGCGTTTCTCATCGAGCAGGCGAATCACCGCGTGCTGCAAATCCTCGTCATCGACGCCATGGACGAACTTGCCGAGGCGTTCGCGAATGACGGCTTCGACCGGCGCAATCTGCGCGTGCGCCTCGACGAGCGTCGTCGCGCTCGCAGAGATGCGCAACGAAATCGTCGCGTCGCTGGCGGTGATGCCGACTTCGGGAACATGGCCGCGGCGCGTCAGGTCGAAAAGTTTCTCCTCGATGTGCGATTCGCCGCTGCCGAAGGTGTTGATCTTGCGTTGAATGCGCACGCCGCCGCACAGCCCGAGCTTGAGCAGGCGCGGCTTGACTTGCTCCTCGTACATGGCGCGCATTTCGGACGGGACGCCGGGCAAGGCGAAGACGAGACAAGGAGACAAGGAGACAAGGAGACAAGGAGATAGAGTGTGCGATTCTTTTCGTTGCGAATCCTCGTTCTCCTTGTCTCCTTGTCTCCTTGTCTCCTTGTCTCCTTGTCTCCCTGTCTCCTTGTCTAATTTCAAACAGAATCCCGGCGCCGTGCCATACGGGTTCGGCACCACTTCCGCTCCGGACGGGAAGAACGCTTGCACGCGATTGCGGTCCGGCATCGGTCGATTGCGTTTCTCGAAGAGATGCTTGATATGTTCGAACGACGGCTCATCGAAAACCAGATCAACGCCCGCGACCTTGGCGACGGCTTCGCGCGTCAAGTCGTCGAGCGTCGGCCCGAGGCCGCCGGTGGCGAGCACCAGGTCGGCGCGATTAGCGGCGACGCGAAAGACGTCGATATTCTCCTGCAAATCGTCGGCGACCGTGGTGTGCCAGTGAACGGGAATGCCGATCTCGGCAAGGCGGAGACTGAGCCATTGACTATTGGTGTCGAGATTCTGGCCGGTGGTGAGTTCGCTGCCGATGGAGATGATTTCAGCTTTCATGCAATGACCCGCAAGCCCCGCGATGAGCGCAGCGATTCGCGGGGGTGCACACGCGAAAACCCCCAGGAATCGCTGCGCTCATCCTGGGGCTTGCGCGTCATTGTATGTCATTGTCTGGGCGCGAGTACGATATCAAATACGCCGGTCTTGTACGTGCCATGGGGCGTGCGGATCTCACGCAAGTCGATGATCAGCGATGGCCGAATGAACTGGTCCTCGCGCTGATGCGGATCGCCGCGGAAATAAAGCTGCGTGACGAGGTCGCGATAGCCGGTCTTGCGCACCCAGTAGTGGATGTGCGGCGGCCGCCACGCTTCGGGCCCGATGCGGTAGGCGCCGGGATGAATCGTCTCGTATTCGTAGTAGCCGTTCTCGTCGGTCATGACGCGGGCGCGATGGACGAACAGATTGGCGGCGGGCGGGCGATCCGGATCGTCGTTGTCGTAACGGCCCTGAGCGTTCGCTTGCCAGATGTCGATGGTCGTCGTCGGCAATGCGCGGCGAGTATCCAGGCCGTAGACACGACCTTTGATCGTCAGCACCGTGCCCGGCTCCAGAGGCGGCGTGATCTTGGCGCGAAAGGGAACGTTTTGCCGATGATAAGGTCCGAGGATGTTGTCTTCCGTTGCCCGGGCATTGGCAGCGGGCGCCTGCGCGGCGGGGATTGGCAGTTCGCGCATGCGGTTGGCCGCGAGTTCGGCCGGCGTCGGTTGTGCTTGTTGATTGATGAAGGCGCCGTACGTTCCGAGATCGCCGGACGTTTCCGTAGGGGTCGTCAAACTTGGGACGAGCAGGCCGCCCGCGGTGACGGCGAGGCCGGTTTCCAGGAAGCGGCGGCGAGAAACATGGGACATGGCGTTTTCCTTTCGGGTGCGGGCGATGCGTTGTCCAACAACAAGAACGACGGCGCGTCCCATCGGTTTTTTCGTTTAGCGCTCGCGTGGCGCCATGCGAGCGCTAAACGTAAACGCTTTACTTTTCTTCGAACAAACGCACCGAATCCACGACGACCGGCAGTTGGACCTCCGTCGTGAACGTGTATCCAGGACCAATTCGCGGCTGGCCGCTGCCGGGTCGAACCGGGAACGGCCCGGAGCCGATGTCAAAATCCGGAAGGACCGGTTGATAGAGGGGCGTCGTTCGCTTCGCCGTGCTGATCGAACCCGTCAAGACGACCGGCTTGCCGTTCAACTTCTTCACGGATTCCAGCAATGCCTTGTTGTTGCCGATATCCAGCGGCCAGTAGGTTTCGTTCGTCAGCACGTACCATGTGTCATGTTGAATGAACTGTCCATATTGCTTGAGTTGCGTGATTTTGCCGCGCAGCTCAATCTTGACATGATGCTTCTTCTTGTCGGCCTCGTCGAATTTCTTCTGCTCGATTTCTTGCTGTTTACGCAGATCCTCGGCCCTGCGATTGGCTTCGCGCTGCAGTTCCACAATCGCTTTTTGCAGGTCATCGCGCTGCTTGGCGAGCGCTTTTTCCTTGGCGTTCAGCTCGTCGAGTTCCTTGCGCATCTGTTCGAGTTTCTTTTTGGTTTCGTCGCCGCCGGCCCGCGTGAACGCTGGATCGATCCCCGCGAGAGCCGCGATACAGGCAACCGCCAAAAAGCAAATCACGAGACGCTTCATGAGACACCCCCTTTTTCGAAAAGGTTGCACCATGGACTTCCCGATGCTAAGACGGACGACGAGGCCTGGCCGATTTGTTTTGTTAGTAACCTAAATCCGCCAGTTTTCGCAACAGCGCTCCATATCGCGGCGCCGGGTCTTTCATCAAGCCGCGATAGTGAGCGATTGGATGAAACCAGTTCACGAGGCGAAGATGATCGCCTTCCCAGATGTCGGCGTGCTCGCCCCAACTTGCGGACGCGACGGAGACGATGCCGTCATTTTCGCCTTCCGCCTTCTTGACGATGTTGTACGGCAACAGCCATTCCGGCAGGAGCAAATGTCCGTCGTGCTGGCCGGCGACCGAGAAGTACCGGACCGTCGGCACGTTCGGGATCTTCTCGTTGAAGTCTTTGCAACTGGCGCGGCGAAGATCGTAAAACGCCTGATAGGGCATGCCAATCGAGTCCAACAACGGCTTGACGATGCGTTCGAAACGCTCGACGCCCCAGTCCGCGAAGCTGGTGCCACGATGCGGCGTGCCGATGGTGGTGAGCGTCAGCACCATGCCGGCCATGTCGAGTTGCGAGATCATGTAGCGCGAATCGAGGCCGCCCATCGAATGCGCGAAGACGTGCACCGGTTCGCCGGGCGAGTTTTTTTCAAGGAATGCTTTGAGCTGTTTGGCCCGCTCCTCGATGCCGCCGGTGGGCGTAAGCGAGGGAATGAGCACGCGATTGCCGGCGGCGGTCAGCAGTTCGGGGATGCCGGGGAAGTAGTTGACGAGCGTCGTGCCGAGGGCGTCGATCTTGTCGAAGCCGAGAAGGCCGTGCACGAGGACGATCGGGGATCGCAGCTTGGGGATGATCATGGCGATGTTTATCGTAAACGGAAGGGTTGTTTAGTGCAAGCCGCTTGCGGCTTCGCGAACGCGTGGCGCCTTGCGAACGCGAAGCCGCAAGCGGCGGGAAAAAAAAGGCGCTTGTCGATTCCGTCAAGCGCGTGAAAATGTCCCCATCGAATTCACTCCGACGAAAGGAAATCTCCATGCCACTCACCAAAGCAGACCCCGCGAAAACCCGCATCGGCTGGATCGGCACCGGCGTCATGGGCCGCTGGATGTGCGGCCACGCCATGAGCAAGGGCTACAAGGCGACCATCTACAATCGCTCCAAGGACAAGCCGGATGTCAAGACGCTCCTGGAGCAAGGCGCCAAATGGGGCGACACGCCGAAAGCCGTCGCGGAGCAGAGCGATGTCGTCTTCGCCATCGTCGGCTTCCCAAAGGACGTGCGCGAGGTCTTTCTCGGCCAGCAAGGCGCCCTCGCCGGTTCAAAAGGCGGCACGATCCTCGTCGATATGACGACGAGCGAACCGACGTTGGCCCGGGAGATTTACGACGCTGCGAAAGGGAAAGGCGTCTACAGCCTCGACGCGCCCGTCTCCGGCGGCGACGTCGGCGCCAAGAACGCGGCCCTCTCGATCATGATCGGCGGCGACAAGGATGTGGTGGACGCCGCCCTACCGATTTTCGAATGCATGGGCAAGACCATCATCCATCAAGGCCCGGCCGGCAGCGGGCAGCACACCAAGATGGTCAATCAAATCCTCATCTCTGCGAACATGGTCGCCCTCTGCGAAGGCCTGCTCTACGGCTACAAGGCCGGCCTCGATCTGGAAACGGTGTTCAAGTCGGTGAGTGTCGGCGCCGCCGGCAGCAAGGCGCTCGAGGTGCTGGGGCCTCGCATCATGGCGCGCAATTTCGAGCCGGGCTTTTACGTCGAGCACTTCATCAAGGACATGGGCATCGCGCTCGACGAATCGAAAAAGATGGGCATCGCCATGCCGGGTCTGGCTTTGGCGCATCAGCTTTACCTCGCACTGCAGGCTCAGGGTTATGGGCGTAAAGGGACACAGGCGTTGATGCTGGCGCTGGAGCATATTTCCAACGTGAAGCGGTAACGCCAAGCCCTGGGATGAGCGCAGCGATTCCCGGGGCTTGCGCCTCGGGAATTGCGGTACAATACCAGCGTGGAGGTGCCTTCATGTCCTCGGTCCCGAATACATACTTGACGCCGCAAGAATACCTCGCGATTGAACGCAAGGCAGAGTACAGGAGCGAGTATTACCGCGGGGAAATGTTCGCGATGGCCGGAGCGACTTGGGAACACACGCTCGTCAAGGACAACACGGCACGCGAAATGGGAAATCAACTCAAGGACGGGCCGTGCCGCGTTCTAACCAGCGACTTGCGTGTCAAGGTCGACGCAACCGGCTTGTATACCTACCCAGATATTGTCGTTGTCTGCGACAAGCCAATTTTCGAAGACGACCTGTTCGACACGCTCAAAAACCCGCGTGCATTGATCGAGGTCCTCTCCGATTCTACCGAGGACTACGATCGCGGCACCAAATTCAAAATGTATCGGCAAATCCCATCGTTGCAGGAATACGTATTAATCGCCCAGGACCAACCGCTCGTGGAGCGACACGTGCGCCAAACGAACGGCGATTGGCTAATGACCGAGCTCAGCGACCTTTCGCAAACTCTTGAATTCGCGAGCATGCCGGTCAAGATCGCATTGGCGGAAGTCTATCGCGGCGTGGAGTTTCCTGAGATCGAAGGAAGGTAAGACCGTTGGAGTTGAGATGTGCGTGTCACCTGCCGTTGCGGCCAATGGTTCACGATTCTGAACGAACAATTCCCGCACCGCGTGAGCTGTCACGTTTGCGGCAGACATTTCCACGTATTGGACGATGGCGGGTTCATTGATGCCGACGACATCCCCGACGCACCCGCGATACCCAACACGGCGATTCAAGTCGATACTTCGTCGAACGTCACGGCCAATCCGCCGGAGGATACCCTTCTAGCGGCGGAAGCAAAGCTCAACGCCGATCTATTCTTGATCGACCTGCTGTGGAAAACCGAACGCATGTCGCATTCTCTCATCCTGATGTTCGGCTTCACGATCCTGCCATCGAAGACGTTGAGCGTCGCCCTTGGATTGGCTTTTGTGGCCCTGTGCTGCATCCTGTTTGCATTGGCGATTTCGACCAACAACCAGGCCTGGTTATGTCCCGGTTCGATTGGCGTGGCGATTTCGATTTTCGTGCCGATTTACATCTACGTGACGGCACATCGCCTTGAAAAGGCGGAGGCGAAGTGGCAGAGCAAGCGTGCTCAGGCGATTGCAAAGTCGGGGTTATTGATGAGTCACGATTCTAATTGAGGTAATCCATGTCCAAAAAACTCCGCTGGGGCATCCTCGGCGTCGCGAACATCAATCAACGCTTGCTGCCCGCGTTTGCGAAAGCGACGAATGCCGAACTCGTCGGCCTCGCGAGCCGCTCGCTTGACAAGGCGAAAACCGCGGCGAACGCAGCCGGCATTCCGAAAGCGTTCGGCAGCTACGAGGCGCTGCTCGACGATCCGCAAATCGACGCCGTCTACAATCCGCTGCCCAACACGCTGCACGATGAATGGACGCGCAAGGCCGCCGAGCGCGGCAAACATGTTCTCTGCGAAAAGCCGCTCACGCCGACGGCGCGCGAAGCCGAGGCGCTCGTCTGCTTTTGTCACGACAAGAAAATCAAACTGATGGACGGCTTCATGTGGCCGCACCATCCGCGGACGCAGCAGATGAAGGCGTTTCTTACCAGCGGCAAGCTTGGTCGGGTCGAACGCGTCACGTCGGCGTTTTCGTTCAATCTGCCGTTGGATCCCACCAACATTCGCCTGCAAGAAAAGATGGCCGGCGGCTCCTTGCTCGATGTCGGCTGCTATCCGGTCTACGGCATCCGCTGGGCGTTCGGCGAGGAGCCGGTGAAGGTCTGGTCGGCGGCACGCTTCCAGTTCGGCGTCGATGTCGCCATGAGCGCGACGCTCTGGTTCGCCGATGGCCGCATCGCCAATTTCGACTGCGGCTTCGTGCATCCGTTTCGCCAGTGGCTCGAAGTCGTCGGCGAAAAAGGAACGCTGACGGTGCCGGATATGTGGTTGCCGCGCAAGGCGGGGTATACGGTGCATTACGATGCGAGCGACAAAGCGGACGAGTTCGTCGTCGCAGGCTACGATCAGATTCAATGCATGCTGGAGGATTTTGGCCGCTATGTGCTTGAGGACAAACCCGTCGCGCCGGCGCCGGAGGAAGCGATCAAGTCCGCGCAGGTGATGGACGCGCTGTTGACATCGGCACGCGAAAAACGTTGCGTGAAGGTGTAGTTGAATCACGGGGAGCACGGGGGACACGGGGACAAATCCAGATTAATTACTTTTGTTTTCCCCCGTGCCCCCCGTGGTTCCATTATCCGCGAAGGCCTGCCTTCTGCATCAACCGATCCGTCGCCGTATACGCCTCGCGCACCCAATCGGCAATCTTGTCCGGCTGCGGCGAATACTCCAGTTCGATCGACATCGCCCCTTCGATGCCAAGCGCCTTGATCTCGCGCAGGTACGGCTCGAAATTCATGACGCCGCGGCCGGGCGGCAAATCGCCGTGCACCTTGCCGTCGCAATCGCTGATGTGCACGTGAATCGCCTTCCCTTTTAAGCGGCGCAATTCTTCCGGCTTGACGTGCGCCAGTTCCAGATGCGACACGTCGATGTTCGCACGCACGGCCGGATGGTTCACGTCGTCGATGAAGCGCACCATGTTGTCAACGTTGTTCAACAGCGACAACTTGAACGGCTCCAGCTCCAGGGCAATCTGCACGTCGAGATTGCCCGCATAGTCGCCGAGTTCGCGCAGATTCTTGACCGCGATTTGCCATTGTTCCTTCGGTGGTATCACTTGCTGTTCCCAGATGTATTCGCCAAGAACGAGGAGCAAGTTCTTGGCATCGAATTCGCACACGAGATCAAGAAAGGCCCGCGTCCGTTGCATGTGGAAGCGCTGCACGCTCGGATTGAAATCGACCACGCCGACCGCGACGCACGCCACGCTGACGATCGGCAAGCTGGCCTTGTCGCATTCGCGTTTGATGAGCTTGCGTTCCTTGATGTCGATGTCCAGGGGGTCGGTGAAGATGTCGATGGTGTCGAAGCCGATCTCCTTGGTCATGCGGATGCCATACGAAGTTTCGCGGCCGGATTGGGCCCACGCGGAGTTGATGAGGCCGAGTTTCATGGGGAAGTTCCTCTCGAAAGTTCGTATTGTACCCAGGTTGCGGTCTGTTTTATGATTTGAGATTGAGCTGGCTCACCACGCAACCGAATTAGATCGGCTCTTCATGCAGGAATTTATTGACAGTTGGGGTCATCTGGGCGTATTCATCGCCATTTTGGCGACCGGCCTGGGGTTTCCCATGCCGGAGGAATTGCCGATTGTCCTCGGCGGCGCCATGGCGACGAGCGGCAAGGTTAGCATCTTGACCATGCTGCCGGTCTGCATCATCGGCGTCATCATCGGCGATAGCTTTCTGTATTTGATCGGCCGGTACTTTGGTGATCGCCTCATTCACATACCGTTCGTTCGCACTCGGCTGTTGACGCCCGAGCGTTTCGAGAAAATCGCAGACAACTTCAAAAAATACGGAGTCAAGATCCTGCTATTTGCTCGATTGACGCCCGGCATTCGAGCGCCGATATTCATCACGGCGGGAATTACCAAGCTGCCGATTGCCTTTTTTCTGATTGCGGACGGGATTTACGCGATCCCCGGCGTCAGTCTGCTCTTCTTTCTTGGCTATTGGTCCGCCGACACCATCATCGAGTTAATCGAAGCGGAGTCGCGGTATGTGAAGCCGATACTCGTGCTGGTGGTCATCGGTGGAGTGGCGGCGTACATCATTTATCAATTCTGGGTGAAGCCGGTCGTGACGGGCAATCCGACAGAAATGCCGCCGATCGTGGGACCGGTGACGGAGCGGCTCGAAGAAGTCGCGGAGACGGTCGCGGACAAGGTGCTGCATCGCTCATCGCATCCGGACATGTTGCTGCCGCCGGCGCCTCCGTCGCCGTCCGCGCCAACCGACGGCAACGGACAGGTGAAGCCGAACGTTCAAGAGAAAAAAGAAGCCAATCCATAATGGTGGTCCTCTCGCTCCGCGAGAGGAAGAATCCGTCCATGGCTGCCAACGACCTCGTTCTGGCGATGACCGGCGCGAGCGGCGCATGCTACGGCGTGCGGCTGCTCGAAGTGCTGCTGCGCGCCGATCGCACGGTGCATCTCGTGCTGAGTCCGGCGGCGGCTCAAGTCATCCTCCAGGAGTTGGATCGGCGGGTCGATCTAGAACAATTCCGCTTGAATGATCTGCTGACGAATGCACCCAAAACAGGGCAAGTGCTTTACCATGACTATCGCAACTTCATGGCCGGCATCGCGTCGGGCAGCTTCCAAACGGCTGGCATGGTGATTTGCCCGTGCAGCTCCGGAACGGCGGCGGCGATTGCGCATGGCTTATCTCAAAACTTGATTCATCGAGCGGCCGACGTGCATCTCAAAGAGAAACGCAAGCTCGTCTTGGTGCCACGCGAAACGCCGCTGTCGATCGTTCAATTGCGCAACTTGACGATTTGTGTCGAGGTCGGGGCCGTTGTTTTGCCGGCGTCGCCGGGGTTTTACACGAAGCCGAAAAACTTGAATGACGCGATCGACTTCATCGTCGGGCGCATTTGCGATCAGCTTGGCGTCGAGCATCAGTTGTTCAAACGCTGGGGCGAGGAAAAGGCGAGCCGAGCCCCGTGAGGGGCCGGTTGAGTATGCGCATATTCAACCGGCCCCTCACGGGGCTCGGCTCGCCGAAAACAATGACACGGCGCATCACTGAATTTGCCGACTTGCAGCAAATCGTCCGCGATCGGCCGCCGCGCGTCGCGTTAATCCTCGGAAGCGGCTTGAGCGACATCGCGGATCGGCTTGAGGACGCGGTCGAGTTGCCGTTCGGCAATGTGCCGGGCATGGAGACATCCGGCGTCGCCGGGCATCGCGGCGTTTTGCTGTTGGGGCAATGGTCGAACGTGCCGGTGCTGGTGTTCGCAGGGCGGTTGCATTATTACGAAGGACACGCCTGGCGACGCGTCGTGCAGCCGGTGCATATTGTGCATGAACTCGGCGCGTCCATCCTGGTGGCGACGAATGCGGCGGGCGGCATTCGCGATGACTTGCAGCCGGGCGATTTGATGGCGCTTAGCGGGCACCTGGATGGGACGCGCGAGAACTGGTGGCGCGCCGCTTGCGGTTTAGCGCTCGCTGAATCACGCGCGGCCGCGAAACCGCAAGCGGCGTATTCGCCGCGCCTTCTTGATCTGCTTCCGCTGCCGCGCGGCATCTACGCGCAACTCACCGGCCCAAGCTACGAAACGCCCGCGGAGATTCGCGCTTTGCGCACGATGGGCGCCGACGCCGTCGGCATGTCCACCGGCCGCGAAATCGAAGCCGGCTTCGCGCTCGGCATGGAGTGCGCCGCGATCTCGTGCATCACCAACAAGGCAGCCGGCCTGAGTGAAGGAGCGATCCATCACGGCGAAGTGCTGGAGACGGGGCGGCGCGTCAAGGAAAAACTGATTGATGCGTTGGCATCGTTAATAAGGTCCGCTTGACGCCGCCATACTCAAGAAACTACGATGTCGCCGGTTAATCCCGCGATAGAATAACGGGAAGAGAGATAGCCATTCTTCGTTTAGCGCTCGCAGGGAAGCGCCCGCGACCCCGGCGCTTCCCTGCGAGCGCTAAACGAAGAAAGGTCACACAGGAGTCCTTCGTGTACCAACATACGTTCCATCGCCATAAAACCCGCGTCGTCCAGGTCGGCAATGTCGCGATCGGCGGCGAGAATCCCGTCATCGTGCAATCGATGACCACGCCCGACACCAGCAACATCAAGGCCGTCCTCACCGAGATTCATCGTCTCGAAGAAGCCGGCTGCGAACTCGTGCGCGTCACCGTGCCGAAGCCGGAGGATGCCGCCGTGTTGAGCGAGATCAAGCGGCAAATCAAGATTCCGCTCATCGTCGATATTCACTTCGATCACAAAATGGCCCTCGCGGCTCTCGATCATCCGATCGACAAACTGCGCATCAACCCCGGCAACCTCGGCGGCATGGATCGCTTTCGCCTGGTGCTCAAGAAGGCGAAGGCGAAGGGCGTGCCGATGCGCATCGGCGTCAACGCGGGCAGCCTCGAACGCGAGTTCGCGATGAAGTACGGCTACCCGTGCCCGCCCGCGATGGTCGATAGCGCGATGCGTTACATCGAGATCGCGGAATCGGAAGGCTATCACGACATGATCATCTCGCTCAAATCGAGCGACGTCCTCACCGCGGTCGAAGCGTATCGCATGTACGCCAAGCAGGCGAACTATCCGACGCACATCGGCATCACCGAAGCCGGCAAGGCGCCGTACGCCGTCACGAAGTCCGCGTGCGGTCTGGCGCCGCTCTTGCTCGACGGCATCGGCGACACCATTCGCATCTCGCTCCTGGGCGATCCGGTTCCTGAAATTGCCGCGGCGTTCGACATCCTGCAGGCGACGCAAAGGCGCGTCCGCAGGCCGGAGTTGATCGCGTGCCCAACGTGCGGCCGACTGGAGATCGACCTGGAAAAGATCATCGCCCAGCTGGAAGATCGCTTAAAGGGCCGCACGACGGCGATCAAGATCAGCGTCCTCGGCTGCGTCGTCAACGGCCCCGGCGAGGCGCGCGAAGCGGACCTCGGCATCGCGGCGGGCGGCGGCAAGGGCATGATCTTCAAACGCGGCGAAAAGCTCTACACCGTGCCCGAAAGCGAGATGGTCGATGTGCTGATGAAGGAGGTCGACATCTGGGAGGAAGAAGAGCGTGCGGCGGGCAGGCTGAAGTCGGGGATGCCGGCGTTCAAGGTCGATTCACGCGAGGACGATCATCATGACGATGGTTGCGAGAATGAGCCGAACGGGCGCGTCGGGTTGCCGTTGTTGAAGTGAGGGCGGGCGATGAAATCACCTTTTCCGGGCATGGACCCGTTCATTGAGGGATGTGGGTTGTGGGAGGATTTCCACGGACACTTGATTGAAGATATTGGTCGCTATCTCACCGGTGTTGTTCCAGATCGGTATCTCGTCCGAACGGGCGAACGTAACTATGTCGTTTTAGCGAACGATGACTCGCAAAAACGTCATCCGTTCAAGCCGGATGTTGCAATTGTTTCTGGTTCGCCCGAGAGCGCCGCGTCACACCACGAAGTGGCGACTGCCGTCGCTGAACCGGATGAGTTGGCTGTGCGGGCGTTTGTTGAGGAAGAGTTTCGCGAGACGTTCGTGGAAATACAGGAGGCCGATTCGGACCATCAATTGGTGACTTGCATCGAACTCTTGTCGCCGTCCAACAAAAAGCCGAATTCTCCTGGCTGGGACATGTACCTTCGCAAGCGGCAAGGGATCTTGCAAGCCCGGTCAGCGAATCTGATTGAAATTGACCTTCTTCGCGGTGGCCAGCGCATGCCGATGCAAGATGCTTGGCCGAGCAGTCCGTATGCGCTTCTGATCGCTCGAAAGAATCGAATGCCTTTCTGCCAAGTTCGTACGGCCCATTTCCGTACGCTGTTGCCCGCTATCTCGGTGCCATTGTTGAATCCGGATGCCGATGTTCCCCTCGCATTGCAACCGATGATTGACGCCATATACGGTAGCTTTCGTTATCATCGCAGCATCGATTACGCGCAGTCGATTTCGCCGCCGCTTAGTGCAGACGATGGCATTTGGCTCGAACAACAGCTGCATTCACGTGCGACTTCGTCGTGATTGTCGATCCGCTGCGCCGACAATTCCCATTGCATTCGACGATCCAATCACCAAAAATAAACTTACCCATCAAGCGCTCAACCGTTAAACTGACAGTCGGCCAACGTCTTCGTGGATGAACTTCAGAGAACCCATCATGCCGATTCGGGTCAAATGCGAAAAATGCAAGAAGACGCTGAGCGTGAAGGATCACCTGGCGGGCAAGAAGATCAAATGTCCGGTGTGCCAGAACGTCGTGGTCGTGGCGGCGTCGCCGGCGCCGGCGGATGTTGCCGCGCCAAAACCCGCGGCGGGGGTTCCGGTCGGCAAGAAATCATCGATTGCGACGAAACCGGCCAAGGTGGTGAAACCCGCTGGCCCGGCGCCGCCGAATGGAACGCCGCCCGCTGCAACTTCAGCGAACGGCAACGGCGCCGTCAAGAACGGCGAGCCCGAACCGCCGCCGGAGCACGTCGAGGCCGAGGCGCTTTCCGCCCTCGCCGACGAGCCGCCGCCAGTCGAGGAAGATACCACGCCGCAGACAATCGACTTCAAATGCCAGTGGTGCGACGAGGAATTGAAATTGCCGATTGATCAGGCCGGCAAGCAGACGCAATGCCCCAACGAGGAATGCGGCCGCATCATCAAGGTTCCCTTGCCGAAGGTCGAGGGCAAAAAAGACTGGCGCAAGATGGATCGCCGAGGCCCGGCTGCCGCGATCGTCAATCAGCCGGAGGAACTGGAGAACGCTTGGGGCACCGAGACGAGCACGCGGGCACGCCAGGATTCGCTCAGACAAGCCGGCGCCGTCGAGGAGCCGAAGAAACCGGGGCTCGGCGCCTTCGGCTGGATTCGGCGAGGCTTTCTGATTTGCTGCGCCATTGGGCTTGCGACGGCCGCGATCGTCGGTTTGTTCAAATTGCGCTCCAGCAATCAGCAATATCGTGCCATCAAGAACATCGAGGAATTCGTCAACCCGGCCGATTTGAAAATCAAGGACCCGCTTCTCCGCGCCGATGCCCATCGCACCCTCGGCTTGTTGTATTTGCGCGAGCCCGCCGGCGCCAACAAGGCGATGGATCACCTCAAGGGCGTGCCCAACTTGGTCGAACAGAGCTTCAAGCAAATCGAGGGCCACAAGGACAAGGCGCCGGTTAACGAGGACCTCTTCTTGATCGACGCAGCGCTGGCATTTGTTGAAATCGGCGGCACGGACGAGGAGTTTCGCGAAAAGAAAAAGCAGCCGTGGAACAGTGTGCGCGAGGGAATGGCCAATGCCTTGATGAAGATCCAAAGCCCGGAAGTTCAAGTGATGGCGCTGCGCGAACTCGGCACGCGCTTGTGCGAACGAGAAAAAGCGGAGTTGGCCATTCAGCTCGCCGGCAATCTTGCCAGTGTCGATGCAAGCACGAAGTCGGTTGCCTACCGCCAACATATCGCTTTGCTTTATGCCAAGGGCGAAGCAGAAGCGAAGAAGGCGTTGCCGGGCGAACCCGAAGCGAACAAGGACGTGGACGGCCATCTGCGCGTTGGTTTCGCGGAGGCGTATGCTCGCACCGAGGACTACGCCAAGGCCGCGGCTTTGGCTAAGGCGCCGGGCTTTGCCGTCGATCGTTTGGACGCCTGCATCGGCGTCGCGTCGATTGCCCTTGGTGATCCGAAGAACAAGGACAAGGCGAGCCAGTTTTTGCAGGACGCCTTGACGATTGCCGCCGAAAGAGGCGCGACGCCGACGCAGTGGCAGCAATTGCAACTCGTCCGGCTCGCCGCTCGCCTGGATAAGCTCGACGCCGTCAAGGAAATCCTCGACAAAAGACTGACGCCGCCGTTCAAGCTGCGTGCACAACTGGAAATCTTCCTTGCCAAGTGCGAATCATCGCCCAGCACGGCAAGCGCCGACGACCTGGCCGATCTGGAGAAAAGCGACAAGGATGGAACCACGCTCGGCCTGGCCTGGGCGGCGCTGGCGCGAACGAACGGCAACCGAGAGCAAAATCGCAAAGCGTTCGATAGCCGTGCGGCCGACCTTTCGCCGGAACTCGTGACGTTGCTGCGTCCCATGGTGGACGTCGGCACTTATTTGGGAATGAAGAAGTGAAAGTTCGTAGGGACAAGCGGCTCGCTTGTCCCATAAGAACAGGGGACAAGCGAGCCGCTTGGCCCTACGGCAATGCGGCGGATTCGGCGCTCGATGTGTAGCCAGCGTTGACGGCATCCTGCACCTGAGCAAACAGGATGCGGTCGTTGCGAGGCGTGACTTTCAGTTGAGCCGGGTCCGTCGAGTATTCGCGTTTCGACACGCGGCCGACGCACGCAATCGTGTATTCGTACTCGCAATACATGCACCGCAACACGATTGAGTCTTTCTGTTCGACAATCCAGAATTCCTTCTCAATGTACTGTTGCTCTGTGGCCAGCCTGGTGACGCAAGCCGGGTTGTTGCATTGGATGCCGTCCTTGTGACAATACTCCGGCAATTCGCATTCGCGCGCGGCCGGCGGCGTTCCCGTTTTCGTGAGGTCCAGGAGCCACGTCAACAGCGCCATCCGCACCGTGACTCCGTACGCCGCTTGCTTGAAGTAAACGCCCCTCGGATCGTCGTCGAGGTCATAGCCCAACTCGCCGACGCGCGGCAATGGATGCATCACGCGGCTGTCCTTGTAGCTTTTTTTCTTCATGAATTCGTTGTCGATTTTTTGATAGGCGCCTCGGCCGCTCGCATCGGTGCCGCGCTCCGTTTGCAGCCGCGTGACATAGAAAACATGGATGTCCGAGAGCACGTTTTTCAATTCGGCAGGCGCGTCGAGGAAGCCGTAGATGGTTTGTTGGTGCGGCCCTTTCGGCGTGACGTAAATCATGTCCACCGGCAAATCGCGTCCCGGGCTCGGTTTTTCCGGCATGGCGGCGACGCAATCATAATCCCGTTGCAGGCGGCGCGTGACGTGCTCCGGCAATTCGAGGCCCTTTACCGGCACCAGGATGATGCAGGCGCGGAGCCGAGCCAGGGCGAAGACGAGCGAATGAACGGTGCGTCCATGTTTGAGATCGCCGTACAAGACGATATTCAGTCCGCTGAAATCGGCGAGCGACTTCATGCCGCGTTCTTTGTGCAGCGTGTAAAGATCGCACAGCGTTTGTGTCGGATGTTCGTGGCTGCCGTCGCCGGCGTTGATTACCGGGACACACGCATAATCCGCGGCGACGCGAGCCGCGCCCTCGGCGGGGTGCCGCATGACGATGACATCCGCATAATTCTCGACCACGCGCACGGTGTCCGCGATGCTCTCGCCTTTGGCCGCCGAAGTGGCGGCGGAATTGGGCGATGAAATGACGCCGCCGCCCAGCCGCTCCATCGCGGATTCAAAGGAAAAACGGGTGCGCGTACTTGGCTCGAAAAACAATGTAGAGAGGATTTGATCCTCGGCCAGCTTGGCGCGGCCTCGAATTCGATACGGCCTGGCCGGATCCGCCATGCGTGCGAGGATGTCGTCGGCAATGACAAATACCTGTTCCAACTCGTCGTTGGAAAGGTCGTCAATGGTAACGATGCTTCGCGGCATTTTGGTCAACTGGCAAAAGTGAATACTCGAACCGCGTGTATTCTACCCCGGCGCGACGGCGCGGCAAGCAAACGTTCTCACACGCCGGCGGGCACGAGAAATTCGCACAAATCCGCTAAGATAAAGAGCAACCCGCGCACGCCCCGGAATAAGCACCGCGATTCCTGGGTTTGGCACCGATGGAAAGTGATCTCCATGCTCCAGCACGGTTTCGTCCGCGTCGCGGCAGCGCTGCCTCGCCTTCGCGTTGCGGATTGCCATTTCAACATCGAACGCATCGTCGCGTTGCTGGATCGCGCCGAAGCGCAAACCGTTCATCTCGCGGTGTTCCCCGAATTGGCGCTGACCGGCTACACGTGCGGCGACCTCTTTCATCAGCCTGCGTTGCAGAAGGCCGCCCTGCTTACCTTGGATCACTTGCTCGGTGAGAGCGAACGCCGTTTCTCCGGTGTCTTCATTGTCGGGCTGCCATGGCTTGCCGGCGATCAACTTTACAACGTCGCGGCCGTGTGCCAAAAGGGACAGCTTCTTGGCGTCGTCCCGAAATCGTATCTGCCGAATTACAAGGAGTTCTACGAAGCTCGCTGGTTCACGCCGGACCGTGGCCAAAGGGATCGTCACGTCGAATGGCAACAACGACAAACGCCGTTCGGGACCGATCTGCTGTTTGTTGACGAAGTTCACTCGAACATCGCCGTCGGCGTCGAAATCTGCGAGGATTTGTGGACGCCGATCCCGCCGAGCTGCTATCAGGCACTTGCCGGCGCCAAGATTCTCGTCAACCTGTCGGCGAGCAATGAAGTCATCGGCAAGGCGGGCTATCGCCGGCAACTCGTGGCCAGCCAATCGGGCCGATGCATCGCGGGCTACGTCTACGCATCCAACGGCGTCGCGGAGTCAACAACCGACCTCGTCTTCGGCGGCCACGGCATCATCGCCGAGAACGGCAACGTATTGACCGAGTCGCCGCGTTTCCAGCGCGATGACCTGCTCGTTGTCAGCGAGATCGACGTCGAACGTTTGCAAAACGATCGCCAAAAGCAAAACAGCTTCAACGATAGCCGCGAGGTATTGCAAGGGTGCGAATTCCGGCGCGTGCCGTTCCAATTATCGAAATCGGCGGCGCGGCTGATTCGTCCGATCGAGGCGCATCCATTCGTGCCGAGCGGGCAGGAGCAGCTCGCGGAGCGTTGCGGCGAGATCTTTCACGCCCAGGTCGCGGGCCTGGCGAAGAGGCTGGAACACATCGGCAAACCGCCGGTCGCGATCGGCGTCTCCGGCGGCCTCGATTCGACGCTCGCGCTCCTGGTCGCCTGCAAAACGTTTGACGCGCTCGCGTCGCCACGCACAAAAATCCAGGCGCTCACCATGCCCGGCTTCGGCACGACGCCGCGCACCAAAACAAATGCGCTGGCTCTCATGCAGCTTCTCGGCGCGGCGGCGCGCGAAATCGATATCCGCCTGTTGTGCCTGGAAGAGATGCGCAGGCTTGGCCATCGCCCGTTTGGCATCGATCTCGACGGATTGACGGTTGAGTCATTTTCATCCAAGTTGCGCGACGTGCCGGCGGAGAGTTGTCACGATCTGGTCTTCGAAAACGTGCAAGCTCGTATGCGCACCTCGCTGTTGATGAACACCGGCTTCACAATCGGCACGGGCGATCTTTCGGAACTGGCGCTCGGCTGGTGCACCTACAATGGCGATCACACCAGCATGTACAATCCGAACGTCAGCATCCCGAAGACGCTTGTAAAGTTTCTGGTGCGCTGGGCCGCTCAAAACGAGTTCGACGGCGCCGCCCGCACGACGCTGCTCGACATCGTCGCCACCGTGATTTCGCCGGAGCTGTTGCCGGCCGGCAAGGACGGCGCGACGGTCCAATCGACCGAGAGCGTCATCGGCCCGTATGAACTGCATGACTTTTTCCTGTTCCATTTTCTTCGCTATGGAGCGCCGCCCGAGAAGATCCTTTTCTTGGCCGAGCACGGCACGTTTGAGAAAGCGTACTCGACCGACGAGATGCGTCGTTGGCTCAAGGTTTTCTTGCAACGATTCTTTACCAATCAATTCAAGCGTTCGTGTTTGCCGGACGGCCCCAAGGTCGGCTCGATCAGCCTGTCGCCGCGCGGTGATTGGCGCATGCCGAGCGATGCGGAAGCCTCCGTGTGGCTGCAATGGACGCAAAACCCGACTTGACGCAAATTCATTAGTTTCGCTACACTCTACCAACCGTTCGGATACATTCGCAGCGCGGCGGCTGGATTGGCCGACGCCAGATTTGCCCCTCACGGAGGAGGACTACCGTGTTTACCTCGATGCGCAACCCTGTTTGGATCGCGACGCTCATCACCGGATTGATTTCAGCGTCGCCGGTCAGTGCCGATTACGTTTCGCAAACCGTCATCCTGGATCAATCCAATGCGCTCAAGGACGGCGTAGCTTATGGCGGTGTCCTGGTCGAAGCCTACGATGGCCTCGGCGTTTCCGGCGGCGGCTTGAACGCCGGTGAAGTTCGCCTGACGTTCTCCGCCAATGTCGTTGACGATTACGTATCGCTGAAGAAATCCTTCGGCATCGATCGCGTCGGCTTCAATTCCGACCTCGCCATCTCCGCGGGCCAAATCGCAACGCCGGCGGGATGGAAGCTCAAGAACAACAAAAACATGGACGGATTCGGCAAGTTCGCCTGGATCGCGCACGGCCCCGGTGATCGGCTCAATCCGTTGACTTTGCTCATCAATGGCCTCGGCGCCGATGCGACGCCGGAACATTTCTTGATCGGCTCCGCCGGCAAAAGCGGCCCGCCGTCGCAAGGCGCCGTGTACTTTGCCGCGCATGTCGCCGGCTTCACGGTTCTTTGCGACGATATTAGCAGTCATTTCATCGGCGGTTCGGATGTCGGCGCCGATTTTCCGCCGCCGCCCGAAGGCAGCGGCGAAGTAAGGCCGACGCCGGAGCCAACCAGTTTGCTCATGAGCATCCTCGGCGTCGGCTGCGTCGGGCTCATGGGGTTCGTACGCCTACGCATGAATCGGCGATAATCAGCCCTGGGAAATGTTCCGATCCTGTCGAATATGGTTCACAGGATCGGAAATCTCATCCCAATTGCATGGGACGTTAGCCGACGTTCCCCTCCTGCCCGAATTCTGGTTGTGGTCCGAGTGCGCCTAAGTGAAACAAGTACTCACCCATTTTCCGGCGCGTCCGTTGTTATCAAATTTCTGTTTCAATCGATACCGCTCTCATTGCAGCCAGACGGTAGTGGAACTCCCTACACCAAGGATAGGGGCAACCTGATTGCACACTTGGCCGCGCGCGGTATGGTTACTTGGTTTCATTTTCTTGTGAGTGATGATAAATGGTTCTCTGGTGTAAGTCGTGCAACGCATTCATCGGGCTTCGCGAACCGATCATTGATTGGTCGATTGACCGCGAAGGCATTTGCGCCATCTGTATTGAACTCCAGATTGCGAAAGCCAGGCCTGAGTCTCTTAACGATACCGCCGAACACACGCCGCTTCCATCCTCTGATTCGGTCCGGCGGTCCTAGCGCCGGTTTTCCCATACGCGAACGCTCCAGCATTGCGAGCCTTAATCCCAGTACGAGGCCCCAATGACGCCATTTACCGCGATCGCCACGCACGACACGCTGGACCAACAATTCTCGGTTGACGGAGAATGGCAAGACTCTCCGGCCGGCGGCTGGACCGGCGACCTTGTCGGCAAACCCGGCACGCCGCCGCTTCCGCTTGGCAATTACACCCTTCGCACGAACACCGGCGACGTATTACAAATCAAGATCACGTCCACGATCCTGGGACGCGGCAAGAGGTCTCAGCCGTTTGTCGGAATCGGCGCGCCGCCGACGTCTGAAGACGACACGATATGAGTTGCGCAAGCGATTATAGGTAATTATTCCTATAAACAAAACCGGCTTTCGGTTGTGCGTCGGTTTGCATTGATCTTTGAAGCGCGGCGATTTGACGCCGCTTTCCTTCTTTCTCTGAAAACTTGATGGCAAGCGAAAAAAGAAAGAAGGAAAGAAAGCGGCGTCAAACCGCCGCACTCCAAAGTGACCCGCCGCCAGAATTCCGCTTGCCAAGCGGCCATTTTTGCCGAAAATAAGAGTGCCGGCTCAATCCCTCCCACCTGCCGGCGCTGTTCTTCGAATCTCCATCAGGGTGCAACGATGAAATATCGGCTCCTTGCCGTTCTCGCGGTAATCATAATCACCAGCAATGTTCACGCGGATGACGCCGACAAGCTCGCGTTCTTCGAGTCGAAGATCCGGCCGGTTCTCGTTGACAATTGCCTCAAATGCCATGGCGATACCAAGCAGAACGGCAAGTTGCGGCTCGATAGCAAGATGTCGGTCCTCAAGGGCGGCATCACCGGCCCCGCGATTGTGCCTGGCAACGCCAGGAACAGTTTGCTCATCAAGGCGATTCGGCACGTTGATCCCGAATTGACGATGCCGTCGAAAGACAAGAAGCTGCCTGACAACGTCATCGCCGATTTCGAAAAGTGGATCGATCAAGGCGCATTCGATCCGCGCGATGGCAAGCAGCCCGCGGTCGCCGACGGTATCGACTGGAAGAAGGTGCGCCAGTTCTGGTCATTCCAGCAGCCGAAGCTGCCCGAATTGCCGGCGGTAAAGAACGCAAGCTGGGTGAAGACGCCGATCGATCGTTTCATTCTCGCCAAGCTCGAAGCGGAAAAACTGACGCCGGTGCGATTCGCCAACAAGCGCGACTTGATTCGGCGTGCGACGTTCGATTTGACGGGACTGCCGCCGACGCCGGAGGAAGTTGAAGCGTTTGTCAAAGACGAATCGGCCGACGCCTTCGCGAAAGTGATCGATCGCTTGCTCGCGTCGCCGCACTATGGCGAACGGTGGGGCCGCTACTGGCTCGACGTGGCTCGTTATGCGGAAGATCAGGCGCACACGTTCGCGGTCATTCCGAACACGAACGCGTGGCGCTATCGCGACTGGGTGATCAACGCGTTCAACGAGGACATGCCGTACGATCGCTTCATCAAGCTGCAAATCGCGGCCGATATGATCGAGACGGACGACGCCGCCCGCATCAAGCATCTGCCGGCGCTGGGCCTGTTTGGCCTGGGCGCTCAATATTACAAGAACACCGACGCCGCCAAGGCTGCCGCCGACGAGCTGGACGACCGCGTCGATACGCTCACGCGCGGCTTTCTCGGGCTGACGGTGTCGTGCGCTCGCTGCCACGATCACAAGTTCGATCCGATTCCGCAGATCGACTATTACTCGCTCGCCGGCATTTTCACGAGCTGCAAGATTTCCAACGTCCCGCTCGGCGACACGGCCAAGATCAAACGCACGGAAGAAGTGCAGGCCCGCATCAAGAAGCTCGACGGCGACGTCAAAACGTTCTTGCAAAAAGAGAAGTCCGATCGGGCCGAGACGAAGGTCGAGGAACTGCCGAAATACTTGCTCGCCGCGTGGAAGGTCCAGGCCGCGAAAGACAAGAAAACGGCGGTTAGTGAAATCGCGAAGGTCGAGAAGCTCGACGCGGCGACGCTGAATCGCTGCGTCAAGTTCGTGGACAAAGCGCCGATGGGTTTCGAGATGATGCGCAAGACCACGGCCGCCGAGCAGGAAGTATTGGCAGCGGCAACGTCGATGCAAAAGCAAGTGCGCGCGATGATCGGCCAAAAAGGCAAGCTCGACAAGACGAAGCAGGCCCTCTTGAACGATCTCTTCTATGCGGATAACTCCGTCTTCCAGTTGTCCGACACGCAGGTTCGCGCCCTGTTGCCGAATGAAAAACGCCAGCAACTGGACGACATGTCCACGACGCTCGCCAAGCTGCAAAAGAGCGACGACGCGAAGCCGTTGCCGATCGCGCACGGCCTGGCGGAGACGAGCGCCGCGAACATGAAGGTGTTCCTGCGCGGCAACCCCGCGAAGCTTGGCGACGAAGCGCCGCGCCGCTTCCTCAAGATTCTCGCCGGCGACGAACCGGCCAAGTTCACGAACGGCAGCGGCCGGCTCGAACTCGCCAACGCCATCGCGTCCAGTGACAATCCGCTCACGGCGCGCGTCATCGTCAATCGCGTCTGGCAATATCACTTCGGCCGAGCATTGGTCAGCACGCCAAGCAACTTTGGCTCGCTGGGCGAAAAGCCGACGCATCCGGAGTTGCTCGACTACCTCGCGGTTCGATTTTCCTCCCCTCTCCCCACCGCGGGAGAGGGGCCGGGGGTGAGGGGGGGATTCGCGTGGTCATTCAAGAAGATGCATCGTGAAATCATGTTGTCGTCCGTTTACCAGCTCTCTTCGGAGCGTGATGAGAAGAATTTCTCGCAAGACGGCGACAATCGCTGGCTGTGGCGGCAAAACCGCCGTCGCCTTGATGTCGAAAGCTGGCGCGACGCCATGCTCGCCGCGTCCGGCAAGCTCGATCGCACCTTCGGCGGCCCGACGACCAATTTGGCGGCCGTTGACAACAATCGCCGCACGGTTTACGCGAAGATTAGCCGGCACGACTTGAACCACGTGCTGCGGCTGTTCGATTTCCCGGACGCGAACATCACCAGCGAACGCCGCACGGAGACGACGGTGCCGCAGCAGCAATTGTTCGTCCTCAACAGTCCGTTCGTGATCGAAACCGCGAAGTCGCTCGCGGCACGTGTGCAGAAGGAAGCGCAAACCGACGCCGAGCGTGTGCAGCGTGCCTTTGCGCTGGCGTTTGGCCGTCCCGCGAACGACGAAGAGGCGCGGCTCTTCGAATCGTTCTTGACGCAACAGGACGCCGACCCGACCGCCAATCGGTTGTCGCGCTGGGAACGGGTGGCGCAGATATTGATTGGGAGCAATGAGTTTATGTATGTGGATTGATGAAGGGATGAACAACAAAACATGTCCGACGCTGATATTATCAAAGGTATCCAAGCGCCGGGCAGATTCGACGCCACCGTTGGTTCGGAATCGGAAGCGAAGCGACTGGTGAAGGCCGCGTTGCCTCATGCGGTCGAGTTGCCGCCGGCCCAAAGTTGACAAGCATATGCGTCGCCTTCGAAGGGAGCAAAAGCGACGTTTCAGGTTCATCCGGCCGAACCGGAGGCAGGCAACAATCTGCCTCATGTAAAGTACGCTGATTGGACAAAGGGTAAGCGCGGACGCGGCGGAAGCTGGGGCCATCTGTTTTTTCCACCGCCGGCCGTATCGTGAGGTGTCTGATGTCGTACATCTTTGAAGTTTATTACAAACCGCCAACGGATGTTTCGAAAGAGACGGCGCTGACAAGTCGTGTTGTCTCATTGGGCGGACGGTTGGATTACCGTGAGGACGCAACGGACCAAACGGGCGTTTGTCTGACTTATGAATTCGATAGCCGTGAGAAGGCGGACCAAGCGGCCGAAATGCTTCGCCAACTCGGCGAACACGTCGAGGGGCCGATGGACTATGCGGCCTAAGTTAATGTCTAAGAACTGACACTCAATTGGAAGCCAAACATGCTCACCCGTCGCGATCTTCTGCAACGCACCGCCTCCGGATTCGGGCTTCTTGGGCTTGCGAGCCTGATGAATGACCAAAAGCTCCTCGCGCAGGCGCCGACCAATCCGCTCGCGCCCAAGCAGCCGCACTTCGCGCCGAAGGCGAAACGGATCATCCACGTTTTCATGAACGGCGGGCCGTCGCAGGTCGATACGTTCGATCCGAAGCCGGCGCTGGTGCGCTACAACGGCACCAATCCGCCGGGCTCGTCGCGCGGCACCGAACGACGCACTGGCGGTCTGATGATGTCGTCATTTCGCTTCCATAACTCCGGACGCTCCGGGCTGCCGGTCAGCGAGATCTTCCCGAAGATCGCCGAATGCGCTGATGACCTCTGCGTCATCCGCTCGATGTACACGAATGTGCCGAACCATGAGCCGTCGCTTCTGATGATGACCTGCGGCGACATGCAACCGGTGCGGCCGAGCATGGGCTCGTGGCTGCTCTACGGGCTCGGCTCGGAAAACCAGAATCTGCCCGGCTTCGTCACGATGTGCCCCGGCTTTCCCGTCGTGGGTCCGGCCTTGTGGTCGAACAGTTTCCTGCCCGGCATCTTCCAGGGCACGCACATCAACAACTCGAACATGGACCCGCGCCGCGTCTTGCAGAACCTGGCGAACGGCCACTTAAGCCAGTCAGCTCAGCGCGAACAAATGGACCTGATGCGCCGCCTGAACGAACTGCACCTGGAACGCCGCGGCGGCAACGACAACCCGCTCGAAGCGCGCATCCAGTCGATGGAGATGGCCTTCCGCATGCAATTCGAGGCGCAAGACGTCTTCGATCTCAATCGCGAAACGCAAGCGACGCGCGACCTGTATGGCCGCGGCCAATTCAACGAAGCGTGCCTCGTCGCGCGTCGATTGGTGGAACGCGGCGTCCGCGCCGTGCAAATCTTCACGGGCTCCGGCCAACCTTGGGACGATCATGGCAACATCGCCAACCATCGCAACAACGCCCGCACCGTCGATCAACCGGTCGCCGCGTTATTGAAGGACCTCAAGAACCGCGGCCTGCTCGAAGACACGCTCGTTCTCTGGGGCGGCGAGTTTGGCCGCACGCCGACGTCCGAAGGCGCGACCGGCCGCGATCACAATAGCCATGGCTTCACCGTCTGGCTCGCCGGCGGCGGCGTCAAGGGGGGCATGGCGTGGGGCGCGTCCGACGAGTTCGGCTTCTCCGCTCAGGATGGCCGCATGCACGTTCACGATTTGCACGCGACCATGCTGCACCTCATGGGCATCGATCACGAACGCTTGACGTACCGCTACTCCGGCCGCGACTTCCGGTTGACCGACGTGAGTGGAACGGTGAACCGCAATCTCATTGCGTGAGCCAAAAGAATAGAAACCACAGATGAACACGGCGCGGCCAAGCCGCAGTCATTTCCAATTCGAAGCGGAGGGCTTGGTTCACAATCAGAAACTCTCCGCGTTCTCTGCGCCTCTGCGTTTCTAAAAAAGGGCATGCCGTACCGTCTGTGAAGGGCATCCAATTTAGAAACGCAGAGACGCAGAGAACGCAGAGAACAGAATCGCAAGTCCTTGTTGAATTGGTCGTTAATAGCGCCGAGATTTTGGCGCTTGAGGATTTGCGTCGGAAGCAAAGATTCTGAACGTTAGTAGCACGGATGAACATAGCGCGGCACAGCCGCAACCGAAAGGGTGAATGACGATTGCTCCCC
>DAIOGM010000048.1:9472-26300 GCA_036745215.1 Gemmataceae bacterium | reverse complement strand
AGAAACGTCTCGACAAGATCAACTGGGACGCCGGCGACGCCAAGAGCGGCGAGCGCGTCTTCCAGAAGAAAAGTTGCTTCCGCTGTCATTCCGAGGGCCGGCGCCTCGGCCCCGATCTCGCCGGCATTGCGCAACGATTCTCGCGCGACGATCTTTTTGCCGCTATCGTCGATCCCAACAAGGACATCCTGCCCGCTTACCGAGCGACAATCTTCACGACCAAGGCCGGCAAAAGCTACAACGGCATGGTGATCTATCAATCCCCCGATTTGACGCTCGTGCAAACCACGCCCGACACGACCGTGCGCATCACACGCAATGAGTTCCTCACGGCCGAACCGAGCAACCTCTCCTTCATGCCGGCCGGCCTGTTGGACGATCTCAATGACGCCGAATTGCGCGACCTTTATGCGTTCTTGAAGGGACTTCGAAAACGCTAAGAAACAAATCCGAATATCGAAATCCGAAATTCGAAACAAATTCGAAGAAAGAAATAACTCAACAATCACCAAGCAATTTCTGTCCCGATTCGGATTTCGAGTTTGTTTCGGATTTCGAAATTCGGATTTCGGATTTGCGGTTCCGCGATTACTTTGCAATCGAAATGCCGGCGTCTTTCAACACCTTGTCCAACAATGGCTGCGGCTTCATGTTGACGAGGTACTTGGCTGAACTTCCCGAACCGTCGTGGACATAAAACTGCGAGCACGCAAAGCAAATGACCAGCTCGACCGTCTTGCCATCGTGCGTCGCCCGGAAGCCATGGCGGGGATCGAAGCACTTGGCGGGATTGATTTCGCCTTCCATCCCCTTCTTGAATGACTCAACGATGTTCTTTCTCAAGGCCGCATCCTTGACCACGGTTTTGCCGAGCACGGTGTAGTTGTGAAAGTGGTCCTTTGGCTTTACCTTTTCCGGCTCTGGATTCAACGAGAGCAATTCGAATTTCTCCGCCTTGAGCAAGACGTTCAGCACATTCTCAGGCAGCGCATTGCCTTGGCCTGCGACCGGCAATGTCCAAAATCCAATCGCGAACAGGGAGACGGCGATTGCGATGAATGGCTTCATGAGATGCTTACCTCCGAGTACGGGTGCAAGATCAGGGCGATACGTCTATCGTGAATTTCTGCGTGGCGACGCCGACTTGATGGGTGCTCGTGGACAAGACTTTCTCCTGACCCCAGCTCAGCGCGCGGGTATCGAAGGTCCGAACCTCGCGATCGATCGTGGCGGTCACCGCGATAACGGCCTTCCCGGAACGGTCCGGGACACCGGAGACGACGCCGGTATTCGCATCGATCTTGAGCCACGGCGGCCCCTGCTCGATGGCGAAGCGCGGCGTCTCCACGTCCCAATAGTTCATCGTCTCTTTGCCGGCGACGACACGGGTGCGAAGATCGCCGAGCGAGCGAATGGCGGCCAGCGAGTAGCGATACGGCGAGCCGACTTTCGCGTCGATCACCGGCGATGAATAGATGATTGGCCGCGGCGCTTGCGCGAAATCCGACGGTCCGCTGCGGTTCCCTTTCTCGTCCACGGCGACGACTCGGTAGAAAGCTCGATTCGCGTTTGTCAGTTTGACATTCGCGCCGATCACTTCGGCTTCCGTCGCCGAGATTTCGGCGACAAAGTTCGCTGGACGCGTTGACGGAACGAGCTTCGACGTTCCGACGACGGCCTTGAACAGTTCATCGCTCGCCGAGAAACCCTTTTCGTCGCTGCCGTAGATGCGGTACTTCGCCGGTTTGCGTCCCGTCGCACTGGGTTTCCATCGCAGCGTGCCGATGTTCTTTTCCGCATCGAAAACGAGCATCACATCAATGGGAGAGGACGGTCCGCGCGGCGTGAAGCTCCATGTCGAACTCCACGGGCCCCAGACGCCCTTATCATTTTGGGCGCGGACGCGCCAATAATACTTCTGATCCGCGGCCAACAGTCCGCGATGAGGTAGCGTGTACTGGCTCTTGCCGCGGTCGGGCGTGTTCGAGATCAGCTTGTAGAAGTTGGTGGAGAGCGGCCACTTTATGTCGGGCCGTTCCGAGAGTTCAAAGTGATAATCGACGATCCGGTCGCCGTCCGGGTTTTTGGCAGGCTGCCAGCGGAACACGAGGTCCGTGCCTTCAACGTCGCCTCCGTCTGCGGGGACGACCGGCGCCGGCGGAGCTTCGGGCGGGCGGGCGGCGGATCGCTCGACCCAGGAGTGCGTGATGCGCACCTTGCGTTCGCCGGCGGATTGGTCGGTGTAAACGAATGCGTTTTCGCCGACCGTCATCGCCGGCAAGGCGAGCGGCGCCATCTGCAAGTCGTTCACGATGGCGAGCCGCTTGAGTCGGCTGCCGGCGCTCAGCTCGCAGCGGAGCCGATATTCGTAGCGCGCCGGCCCCTTCGATGGGAAGAATGGATCCAGGTCCTGCCCGGCTTCCGTCCAGGACTTGCCGTCCCAGGAAATCGCGAACTTGGCGCCGCTGCCTTCCACCTCGAGTCGACCGCCGACGAGAACGTACGGGCTGCGCACGATCCACGTGATCGCGCCCGCTTTGCCGTCCGCGGCCGTCAACTCGCCGCGATTCGCCTGGATGTTCTCGACCGCGGCGGCGCCCTTCTTCCAGATATCACTGGCGAAGTCGGGCCGATATTCCCAGAGGCCGTTGCAAATCAGGTCGGGATATCTCGGTTTGTTGTCGCCGTGAAACTTGAGGGGATCGGCATGTCCCCATTGCCACGTGATCGCCTCGCCGGGCCGCAGCACCATGTTCATGTTGGTTCCGGTGGCGCTGTTGCGATCGCCTTCGGGTTTCCCTTCGAAAACAAATATGGACGCCTCCCACTCGTCGTTGGCGCGCTTGTCGGGGTTCAGGATGCCCTGCGTGTGCGAGCGCTTGATGAGGTCGTGGTCGCGCACCAGATCTTGTTCACTGGCGACGGTCCGATTGTCGCGCAGCAAGTACATCGAGTGCATGTCGCCGTCGAACAGGTTCCAGCGATCGTCGAAAAAGCACTGCGTCACACAATGGCCGACGACGCGAGCGGGCGTCACCTTCAACCCCGCGCGTTTCCAGAGGCCCGCGAGGCAGATGGAGTCGTTGCCACAGGTATTGTGTCCGTAGATATTGAAGACCTTGACGGGATCGCCCAGCTCGTTGTTGTCGCCGGCCCAGTGATACCGATGGCGAATCTCTTGAAAATAGAGCGCGAAGGCTTTCTCGCGATCCGTCATGCCCGCGGTAACGGCCGAGGAGACGATTTCATCGATCGAGCGAAACGAATTGCGGCCGTTGGACAGCCATGGATTGACCACATCCGTTGCGCCGACATTCTCGAGCCGAACGGCGCGATTGGATTCCCAGGTCTGCTTGATCGCCGGCCCGTCCATCATGCCGACGCCGATCGGCGAGCGGCAATTCGTGCCGTCCATCGTGCCGCCGTGTTGGACTGTGTAGGCGTGCCGTCCCGCGGAAACCGGTTCAACATGACGTTTCGGCACGTCGGTCGGGTGATGGTTTGTCCCCCACGGCGCGTGCGGCTGGACCGGAAGCTGAGCGAGGGCAAATACAGGCAGGATCAATAACATTCCACGCATCTTTCAACTCCTGAACCCCATACAGCCAAAGATTCTACCTCAACGTGCTCTTCATAGTAAAGGAACTGAACTTAAATTGCGTTTTTTTTGTTGACACTTAAGTAAATCAGGCCTTAAACTCACCGTCCTCCGCGATTTCGATCAAGCAACCCACCTTTTTTTTAGGAGTCCTCCGATGCATCGTCTGTCGACGTTCTGCGGTTTGGGAATTCTCGGTCTGGCACTGATCGTAGGCGTAAGCGCCTCGCAGGACGCGAAAAAAGACAAGGATGCCAAGGAGAAAAAGGAAGGCAAGACCAAAGGAATGTTGCCGCAGGGATTCAAGGAACTTGGCCTGAGTGCCGAGCAAATCTCCAAAATTTACGCGGTGCAGTCGGACTTCAACACGAAGGTTGCGGAGCTGACCAAACAAATCAACGAGTTGAAGGGCAAACGATTCCAGGAAGAGTTCAAGGTGCTCACGCAGGAACAGCGTGACAAATACCTCAAAAACAAAGGGCTGGACGCCAAGGACAAGAAAACCGACGATAAGAAGTAGTTCGCATCAGTTACCGGACGCGAGCCGAGCGGCGCGAGCGGCCCAGTGCGGTCGATCGCGCGGCTCGGCTCGCCTTTTTTCGTGAATCCGATATGGGCAAAATCATCCTCACCCTCAAAGAGCAGCCCAATGTTCCCCTGGAGACGGAGAACATCTCGCCCGACGTGACCGCGACGCTCGCGCACGATTCGGTTCGCGGGTTGCCCATTTTCCTCGGCAAACGCCAGTGCCGGCTCGACGAGTTCTTCAACGTCGAGGGCGAAGCGAGCGACGAGATCGAACTCCACGGCGACGCGCGCAAAGTCAAATGGATCGGCCGAGGCATGTCGCGCGGACGCATCAAGATCGTTGGCAACGCGGGCATGCACCTCGGAGCGTACATGAAAGGCGGCGCGATCGAGGTGGTCGGCAACGCATCGGACTGGATCGGCGCTGAAATGACGGGCGGACTCATTCGCGTTTCCGGCAACGCCGGCGGTCAGATCGGCGCCGCGTATCGCGGCAGTTTGCGCGGCATGACCGGCGGGACCATTATCGTCGGTGGGACAGCAGGCCTGGAGGTCGGCATGCGCATGAAGCGCGGCATCATCGTCGTCGGCGGTCTCGTGCGCGATTTCGCCGGCTTGCAGATGAAGGGCGGCACCCTCTTTCTCATGAGCGGGGCCGAGATTCGCACCGGCGCCTGGATGTTTCGCGGCACGATCGTTTCCTTGAAGCCGTTGCCGCTCTTGCCGACGTTCGCGGCGGCGTGCGCCTATCAGCCGGCGTTCTTGCGCATTTACGCCAAGCATCTGGCGACGCTTGGTATTTCGATTCCGATCGACGGCGGCGCGTATGTGCGCTACTCGGGCGACTCGTCGGTGCCGGGCAAGGGCGAGTTGCTCGTATGGCAACCGAATGCGTAGTCGGTGAATTAAGAGGCGTCTGGCATTGTTTTGGTCGTCCGCTGGCGATAAAAAGGAACCAAACGCCTCCTTCCAATACAAAAGGAGATTCCAATGAAGGCAGCAGTCGTGATGGTCGGATTAGTTCTCGCAATTACAGGCTTGGTGTATTTAACCATGGACAATATCGAAGGCCGGGACAAAAAGAAGAACGACAACACCTTTGATCCAAGCCTCATCTCGACCTCCGGCAACAGCGAGGCCGAGCAAGGCGACAAGAAGGATGGAAAACCCGACGAGAAAATCATCAAGACGAAATCGGGTCTCCAGTACATCGACGTGAAAGTCGGCACCGGCAAGGAAGCCAAAGCCGGAACTCAGGTCTTCGTTCATTACACGGGCCGGCTCAGGAACGGTAAGAAATTCGATTCGAGCCTTGATCGCAACGAACCGTTCGATTTTGCGCTCGGCAAAGGCGAGGTCATCAAGGGCTGGGACGAGGGCGTCGCCGGCATGAAAGAAGGCGGTAAACGCAAGCTGATCATTCCGTCCGACCTCGGCTACGGACCACGAGGGGCGGGCAAGGATATCCCGCCGAACGCGGAGTTGCACTTCGACGTGGAGCTGCTAAAAGTTAAGTAATCGACTTGTAGGGCCAACCATGAAAGTAGTCGCGCTAATCCAGTTCTTGGTCGCGGCAACGGTCATGGTGCCGGATCGACCGGTGCCGGGTAAGGAAGAGAATAGGATTATCATGACTGGTTCCGGGCTTCGATACCAAGATTCGAAGGTCGGCAATGGCAGGGAAGCCAAGCCGGGGGACGTCTTGACCGTCCATTACACGGGCACCCTTCCGGACGGGAAGAAGGTCGATTCGAGCGTCGATCGCAACGAGCCTTTCACGTTTCATCTGGGCAAAGGCCAAGTCATTAAAGGCTGGGACGAAGGCGTCGCCGGGATGAAGGAAGGCGGCAAACGTAAGCTGATTATTCCGCCCGACCTCGGCTATGGGGCGCGCGGCGCGGGCAATATCATTCCGCCGAACGCGGAGTTGCATTTCGACGTGGAATTGCTGAAGGTAAAATAGCCCGAACAGACGGCAAAAAAATCGATGGCAGAAAAATGGGCGAGCGAACGCCGCGCCTGTTTTTCTGCCATTTTTGTCTACAAGAGCAATCCATCGATCTTGCGGCCGACCACCAGCGAATGCGGCCGATTCGTTTGATCATGAACGAGCGTATCGTCCGGCACGCCCAGCAGATGATAAACCGTCGCGGCGAGGTCTCGCGGATCGTGCGGATTCGCGGTGGGATGAGCGGCGATGCCGTCGGACGCGCCGTAGACCACGCCGGGCCGCGCGCCGGCGCCGGCCATCGCGATGGAGTAGACCCATGGCCAGTGATCGCGGCCCGCGCTCGTGTTGACGCGCGGCGTGCGGCCGAATTCGGCGGTTGCCAGCACCAGCGTTTGTTCGAGGGAGCCGCGCTGGGAAAGATCGTCCACCAGCGCGGAGAAGGCCTGGTCGAAAACGGGGCACAAGCTGTTCTTCATTTGATTGAAGTGTTGACTGTGCGTGTCCCAGGAGCCGGCAGGCGTGTGACAGAAGTGCACGTTGATGATCGGCACGCCCGCTTCCGCCAGGCGCCGCGCCAAGAGACAGCGTTGCCCGAATTCGCTGGCACCATAACGTGCTCGCACGGCCGGCGGTTCCGCGGCGAGGTCGAACGCCCGCGCCGTTTCCGGTGCACTGAGAATGTTAAAGGCCTGCCGATGAAACGCGTCGAAGTTGTTTACTTCCGCGGCGCGATCCATCTGCCGCCGCTGCTCCTCGACTTGCTCCAGCAGCCGGCCGCGATCGTTCAAACGCAGGATCGGCACGGTCGCGTCGGTGGCGACGGCTTCGACACGCACGTTCGCGGGCAGCAATTCTTGATCGATGGCAAGCGGACTATGACGGGCGCCGAGAAAGCCGGGCAACTGGCCGTGCAGCACCGTGCCGTTGTTGCGTCGCATGAGCGGGCCGATCTGCACCCACGTCGGCAGGCGAGCCGATCGGCTCGATTCGCGCAGCTTGCTCACCACGGCGCCGAAGGGCGGAAAGTCACTTGACGTTGGCGGGAAATCGCCGCGCGCCTCGGCTTGCGGCGGATGGCCGTGCCCCGTCATTGCGTTGAGGCTTGCTTGCACGTGGTTGGCGTTCGCGTGGCTCAGCGAGCGAATGACGGTCAGCTTGTGCGCCAGTTGAGCGGAGCGAGGCAACAATTCGCTGAAGCGCACGCCGGGGACGCTGGTGTCGATCGCGCCGAATTCGCCGCGCTCGGGCGACGGGCCGTCCGGCTTCGGGTCCCACGTTTCTTGTTGAGCGTGGCCGCCGTGCAGGTAAAGAACGATGACGGAGCGCGCTCGGCCGAAGGTGCGCGAGGATGAAGGCGGCGCCTGCGTTTGGGCGCGCAGTAAATCGGGGAGCGTGAGCGCGAAACCGCAAGCGGCGCCCAGACGCAAGACTTCGCGGCGAGAAACGACTTGGTCCATGTTGGCTCCGAAAAGCCCGCAGGATGGCTGCCTGCGGGCCCTGGATATTCTATCGCCTTTCCGGTTGTCGCGAAATAACCGATTGCGCCGTCTTTTGGTCGAGCGCCAGACGCAACTGAATCAGCGGGCCGTTTTCACCGACTTTGAGGTCCGCGAATGTGGCGTCTTTGCCATCGATGTTGATGCGGCCATCCTTGCTGAGAAGGTACGTCTTCTCTTCGACCTCTTCGCGGCTCTTTGCAATGGCGATCGTGATAGCGTGCTTGTCGGTATCCAGGCTTTTCAGGATGCCGGAAACCGTCGGGCCTTCCGCTTTCAACATCATCACGAAGCCCTGGTCCGCGGACAACCGGGCCATCACGATGGCGCCGACCGGGACATCGGCGAGCTTGCCTTCCTTGACGGACAATCGCCGGCCCTTGCCGTCATCGACGAGGACCAGCGCGTCTCGTGAAACGGACAGAACGCGTTCTTCGCCGGCATCGTCGCCGCGGCCTGAACGTGTGGTGACGGTCATCGATCGCTTGGCTGGATCAATCTCTTTGAGTACGCCGAATACCGTGGCGCCTTCGGCCAGCACGCTCGTGACGTTCTTCTTGTCGAGCGTGAGCCGTAACGTGACGGTCGCCCCTTGTGCGAGGTCTTCCAGTTTGCCTTCCTGGATCGAAAAGCGGCGGCCGCGGCCATCGTCAATCGCGATTTCCGTGTCGGCGTTGACCGTGTAGGTGGCCACGTTCTCGCCGGCCGGCTGTTCGCGTCCACCGGAGACGATCATGCCGACGCTGAGGGTTTTCTTTTGCGCGTCCACCGATTTCAGGATGCCGCGAACAACTGCTTCCTCGGCGATGATGGCATCGACAAGCTTCTGATCGGCAGTCAATACCAGACCGACCGTCGTGCCGGTCGTCACGTCGGCGAGCTTTGCTTCCTTGAAGAACGCGCCGCCTCGGAAGCCGGCGAAACCGGCGGTGTTGATGCACACTTCGACATTCTTGGCGAGCGAATACGTTTTCTCGTCCGGCGCCGTCTCGCGCCCGCCGCCCGAGGCGAGCGTGATCGTGCCGGCCTTGGCGTCCACGGCTTTGACGACGCCGCGGATGTTGGGTTGACCGCCGCCATCCCGCTGGGCAAATGCCGGGGCTGCGATGGCCAAAATAACGACGCCGACGATCAAAGGCCTTTTCATGACGTTCTCCAGCGTTGACACCAATCAGTTTGTTACGCTGATAGTTAATGCCTCGCGATCGCTGTTGAGGCACTCGGCGGGTTTGTTTTTTTGCCTGAGTCAAGTGTTGAGGATAACCGAGCGAACTGCTGTGTGCAAGCGGCGAAATTCCGCAATTGTTGTTGCGAATCGCCGTGTCGGTCGCGACAATAACCAATCTGCCGAGTCCGAATCCACTATTCACGCACGCAAGGAACAAATCCATGACTCGTCTGCTTTCCGGTTTTGCGATCCTGCTCTTGAGCACCATGACTTTCGCCGACGATTGGCCCGCATGGCGTGGTCCGACGGGACAAGGCCAATGCTTCGAAAAGAACTTGCCGCTCAAATGGAGCGACAAAGAAAACGTCAAATGGAAAATCAAGCTCGAATACCCCGGCAACTCGACACCGATCGTCTGGAAGGACAAGATCTTTCTGACGCTGGCCAACAAGGACGGTTCGGTTCGCAGCCTGATGTGTTTTGATCGCGCCGACGGCAAAAAGCATTGGCAAAAGGATGTCGCCTACAAGGACAAGGAAATCAACTGGGGCGGCATCACGTTCACCAACTCGTCACCGGTCACCGACGGCGAACGCGTCGTCGCTTGTTTCGCCTCCGCGGGTTTGTATTGCTATGATCTCGACGGCAAGGAGCTTTGGAAGCGCACCGATCTAGGTAAATGGCAACACCGATTCGGCACCGGCTCCTCGCCCATCTTCTACGGGGACTTCTGTATTCTCTACCTCGGTCCCGATGAATCCAAGGGACCCAACGGATTGCTCGCCGTGAACAAGAAAACGGGCGAGACGGTGTGGGAAAAGAAGCAAACGGCCCTGTGGAAAAAACGGGTTGACTCAGGCTCCTGGGGTACTCCGGTCATCGTTCAAATCGACGGTCAGGACCAACTTCTTTACTGTCCTGGCTTCAGCCTCGAAAGCGTCGATCCGAAAACCGGCAAGGAACTTTGGACGTGCGAAGGCCTGATGGAATACGTTTACAATTCACCGCTCTACAGCCCCGAACACAAGATCGCCGTCGCCATGTCGGGCTATCAGAAATCCGCACTCGCTGTCAAAATCACCGGCTCCGCCCAGTACACGAAGAAAGATTTGCTCTGGCATCACCCGCGCAACGATCAACGCGTCGGCTCAGGCGTTATTGTCGGCGACCATTTCTACATCTATGAGGAAGGCGGAACTGCTATTCCAGACGCCATCGGTCCGAAGTGCTTCGAATTGAAAACCGGCAATGAGGTTTGGCAACTGCCCAAGAAAATCGGCGGTGTCAACTGGGGCTCGATGGTCCACGCGGACGGCAGGCTTTACGTCTTGACGCGCGACGGTACGACGTTCGTCATGAAGGCGAGCCCCAAGTTCGAATTGCTCGCGACGAATCGTCTTGAGAAGGGCGAATCGACAAACTCCTCGCCGGCCATGTCCAACGGTGAGATCTTCTTGCGAACCAATCGTCATCTGTGGTGCATCAGCGAGAAGAAGTAAGTAGTTTCTGGCGAGCCGAGCCGCGTAAGCGGCCGGTTGAGCGTGCCGAAATCCACTCAACCGGCCCCTCACGGGGCTCGGCTCGCTAATGGAGACCGCACATGAAGTCCATCGTCTTCTCAACATCATTAATGATGGCCAGCGCAATCGCTCTATTGGCGCAGCCGCACGGCGAGAAAGAACCGCCGGCCGTGCTTTTCAAGGGCTTGAGCGATCTTCATCACAAGGTCACAACCAAGAACACCGAGGCGCAAGCGTTTTTCGATCAGGGCCTTCGCCTCTTGTATGCGTTCAATCACGACGAATCGCGGCGATCGTTCCAACGTGCGGCCGACCTCGATCCGGATTTGGCCATGGCACACTGGGGCATCGCGCTGGCGGTTGGCCCGAACTACAACGCCGACGCGGACGCCGAGCAACGCAAGATGGCGTATCACGCGATTCAAAAAGCGATCAAGCTCAACGCCAAGGCGAGTGAGTCGGAGAAACAATACATCGCCGCGCTGGCGCGTCGCTATTCAGAAGATCCCAAGGCAGACAAGGCCAAGCTTGGCCTTGCTTACAAGGAAGCCATGGGCGCGTTGAGCAAGCGTTATCCCGACGATCTCGACGCCGCGACGCTTTACGCGGAGAGTGCGATGAATCTTCGGCCATGGGAATTGTGGAGCCTGGACGGCAAACCGCGCGAGGGGACGGAGGAGCTGGTCGCGGTGCTTGAATCCGTATTGCGGCGAAATCCGGATCACATCGGCGCCAACCATTACTACATTCACGCGGTGGAAGCGTCGCGGATGCCCGAGCGCGGCCTGGAAGCGGCGCGCCGGCTCGGCACGCTGGCGCCGGGCGCGGGCCATCTGGTGCATATGCCTGCGCACATTTATCACCGCGTCGGCGATTACGCGGCTGCCGCGGAGGCGAACGAGAAGGCCGCCGCCGTCGATCGCGAGTACATCCACAAGCACAAGGTGCATGGCATCTATCCGATGATGTACTACAGCCACAATCTCCATTTTTTAGCGGTCGCGAATGCGATGCAGGGCCGTCATACCGAAGCAAAGAAGGCCGCGGAACAATTGACGGCGCACGTCGGTCCGCACGTCAAGGACATGCCGATGCTCGAAGGCTTCATGCCGACGCCGACGTTGATCGCGGTTCGGTTTCGCCGATGGGACGACATCATGAAGTTGCCGGAACCGGACAAGGGTCAGGCGATCCATCGCGGCATCTGGCACTTTGCGCGCGGCCTGGCGCTCGCGAATCGCGCGGACGACGTCGCCGCGCGAAAAGAGCTGCTCTCGTTCAACGAGCTGCTCGGCACACTGCCCAAGGAAGCGATGCCCGGCGAACGCAACGCCGCGCGCACCGTCTTCGTGATCCCGCAAAAAATCCTGGGTGCGCAGATCGATCTGGCGCGCGATCCCAAGGATAATGCTCCGCTTGCATTTCTCAAGGCGGCCATAGCGGCGGAGGATGCCCTCAATTACATGGAGCCGGCCGATTGGTACCTCCACGTTCGCGAAACGCTGGGCGGTGTCTTGCTTCGCGCCGGACAAGCGGCAGAAGCGGAAAAAGTATTTCGTGCCGACCTCGAACGCAATCGCCGCAATGGCCGCTCGCTGTTTGGATTGATGAAGAGCCTGGAGGCGCAGGGCAAAATGTACGAGGCACAAATGGTCCGCCAGCAATTCGAAGCCGCCTGGCGGAACGCGGACGCGGAGTTCAAGAAACTTCGCGTCGAAGATCTGTGAGAGGTCTTATTTGGTGAGTAACCCGAATCGATCGTTGGGCGTTTCTTTACCGACTCCAATCGCGCCGATGAAGGAGCCCTTGCCGTCGGCCAGATCGCCCGCGTCGATCAACGGGCTGCCGGCCTCCGGCGTGTAAACATCGCGGTAATGAGCGAGAATCTTGCCGACCGTCACTTTGCTTGCGCGAATATCGTCGTCAGAGAACGGGAACGCCGTCGGCAGCGGGCCCTTGAACTTGGGATGCGCTTGCGCGTTCTTCGCGCCGCCGGCAGGCACATCATGTTTGCCAAAGCCGGGATCGATGCGCTCCGTTTTGTTCGCGACGCTCAAGGCGTAGTTTTGTATCACCTTCGCGTCCGGATTGTAGAAGAGGTTGTAATCGGCAAAACCCAGACGCGCCGGGCCGGGGTCGGTTTTCTTCTCCGTAAAGCCGGGTCGGATCGTCGCGGTGCCGCTCGCGAAATTCGTCGGATGGTTGAAGAACACGTTGTTCCGCAGGCTCGCCAGAAAAGCGCTCGGGCCGACTTCGATGGCGGGGACGTGCCATGGCCGGGCGAGAGTTTTCCCGCCGGCGTCGAAGGTGTTGTTGTAAATCTGGATGTCATCTCCCTTGTAGATCACGGCAATCGATGAATTCAAATTCGGATCGACCGTACAATAGCGCGCGAAAATGTTGTGATGAATGCGCGTGCCGCCTTGTGGCCCGACGATGAAATGATGCCCGTCGGCGTCGAGCACGAGATTGTAGCGGAACTCGCCGGCGAGGCCGCGCACCACCCACTGGCCGTGCCGCAAGATATTGTGCTCGACCAATAGATTCGGACACGGCGATCCGACCGCGAGCGTGTGCACCTGGCTCCAGCGAAAACTCGGAATCTCGGTGTGCACATAGTTGCCGCGGATGGTCATTTTCGAGGAGCGCATGATCGACAGCGATGCGCGCATGCCGATGAGGATGTTCGAATCCTCGTCGCGATCGCCGCCGATGAGCCAATTGTTCGTGCCATCGAACAGGACAACGGATTTGGCGACATGATTGCCCTGGAAGACCTTTCGCGCCGCCGATTTGCCGGTCACGCGAAACCCGGGCGGCGATTGATCGGGCAAATTCGTCACCGGCACCATCGAATTCGCGTGCAGCGTGTTGTGACGAAAGATCGTGCCGGAGTTGCCTTCATTCGTCAGATGCACGGCGCCGCATGCCAAGAAATTCGAATGCTCGACGATGATGCGATCGCCGTCGCCGGCCGCCGTCAAATCGAGAGCGGGTTTCTTGGCGCTGCCGAGGCTGCGGAATTCGCAATGTGCGACCTTGACGTGGCCGCGCCAATCGGGGGCGCTGCGAATCTGTTGCGTGTTGGCGTCGAGCCGGCAAGGCTTTTCGGCGGTCCCGTGCACTTCGAGCACATCATCGCCGGAGAGAACGATGTCCTCGCTGACGCCGAGCACCTGGCCGGCCTTGAGAATGCGCGACGCCGACCAAACGACGACTGGAACCGACAGAACGTACAGAAATGTCCCAAGGAGAACGGTGCACGCAAATCGCATTTCATTTCCCACTCAGCGCGGCATTTCCTTCTCCGACGGCGCCCGAATGTGCTGCCAACCTTCGCCGCTCAAGGCCTTCATGAACGCGACCAGATCTGACTTGTCCTGCTTGGTGAGATTCAACGGCTTCACTTGCTTGTCGAGCCATTGATTCTTGACGCCGCCCTTGTCGTAATGCTCGACGACTTCTTCAAGCGTCTTCATGCTGCCGTCGTGCATGTACGGGCCAGTGTTCTCGATCTCACGCAACGTCGGCGTCTTGAAAGCGCCCTTGTCCGAATCCTTTTTCGTGACGTTGAATCGGCCCAGATCAGGGTTGAGCTTGTCCATGCCGATGCCGATGTTCATGTACGATCCGTCCGTGAAGTTGAAGCCGATATGGCAACGATCGCACTGCGCTTTCTGGAAGAATACCGCCATGCCGCGAACTTGCGATTCGTTCATCGCATTCTTGTCGCCCGCCTTGTACTTGTCGAACGGAGCGTTGCCGGAGAGGACGGTGCGTTCGAACGTGGCAATGGCCTGGGCGACATGATCAATGGTGAATTCCTTGGTGCCGAATACTTTTTGAAAGCGTTGAACGTACCCGGGAATGCCGCGGAGACAATCGACGCAGGTCTTGTGAGCAGCCGCGGCGTCCGTCGAGGCAGTCATTTCGATGGGATTGGCGATCGGCCCCTTGGCCTGATCTTCGAGCGACGCGGCTCGGCCATCCCAGAATTGCGACGTGCTGTAAGCGCGGTTGATGACCGTTGGCGCACTGCGGCCGCCCTTCTGTCCCTTGATGCCGGTCGAAACGGGAGCGCCGTCCGTGTAGGCGTGCTTGGGACTGTGGCATGAGGCGCAGGAAACGGTGTGGTCGGATGACAGTCGCTTGTCGAAATAAAGCAGCCGGCCCAGTTCGGCCTTCTCGGGCGTATACGGATTGTCGTCAGGCCAAAAGATCTCCGGCAACCCGAGCGGCGCCTTGGGCGGCTCCGGTTCGCCGATTGCGAACGCTGAACGCAAAGACGCGCCCAGCCCGATGCAAACGACAAAAACAACGACGCCTGTACGGATACCGTTCATACCCATCCTCAGAATCCCAGGGGTTCGGTGCACCTCGCCCCTGGGATTGTTGACAACAATTGAGCCTATTTCTTGATCGAGCCCTGCACGAAGATCGCCTTCTGGCCGCCGACTTCGGTGTAGGTGCCGTTGACCGTGACGATTTGCGCCATCAAATCGATCGCTTGTTGACGGAACTCGGTCAGGCCGTCGCGGCGCGGGTCGTGTTCTTCGTCGCAAAGCAGATAAACCGTGCCGTCTTCCGCGAGCAGACCGACGGGCTGGCCGTTCTTGATGCACTTGCGGCCGCAGTCGATGTGCTTTTCGCCGCGTTTGCCGACTTGCAAATAGCACGACAGATCGACGATTTCGCCGACGACGCTGACAGCCTTGCCCTTGACGGGCTTGCCGTCGATGGACGACGCGACGGTGGTGATGCTCCACGGCTGCTTATCGGTGACCTTTTTGCCGACGGCGCCGGCCGGGTCCTTGTAGGTGCCCTTGACCGCCTTGGACCAATCCGGGAACAGGATGCCGCCGCCGGTCTGCAGCGCCCAGGCCGTGCCGAGCGCGAACACCAGCACCACGGCGACGGCCGCCGGCTGCGCGAGATTCTTGCGAATGGTTTGCCACATCGGAGAAACCCCCTATGGTTGGATGACCGTTGGTTTGAATGGGAAGCAGAGCCTATTGTATGGACGCGTCCAGCCCGTGGGCATTCGAAAACTCCATGCCCCCGATTGCTTTTCCGCCTCACACACAATCGGCTTTGCAAGTCGCACGCCGACACTCTTACCATACTAACGGCGATGCGTTTCATCTCATTGCATTGCACGGCCGATGTGCACGCGCACGCCGCGCCGGCCGGGCCGCGAGCGGGGATCAAGCCATTTCGATGGAAGCGTTAACTCTCCTCATTTGCCTCCAGACAATTTCTGAAGTATTCTTTAACAACTCCATACAAGTTGGGTATCCCAATCATGGCCGCCTTCCGTCTCACCAAAGAACAATTGGCCCTGCTGCCCACCGACGCCGACGTCGCCCACTACGAGGAACGCGGCTATTACATTTCCCGCGAAAATGCGATTCCCGAACGGCTCCTCGAACAGGCGATTCGCGGCTCGGAGCGGTTTTATCGCGGCGAACGCGACCATCCGCTTCCGGTCGCCACCGGCTTTTCCGATACCATCCCGATCGATGACAAGACGCCGCGAAACAACGAGTTCGTGTCGCTGCAAATCGACGAGTTCAAGCAACTGGCGCTGTATCCCTTGATCGGCGCGATTGCCGCCCGCTTGACGCGCAGTTCCAGCATTCGGCTCCTCGACGACCAGCTCATCTGGAAGCCCGGCGATCCAACGAACGCCACCGACACGATTACCGGCTGGCACGCCGATCGCGCCTACTGGGGAACCTGCACCTCCGACAAACTGACGACGACGTGGATTCCGCTGCACGACATTGAGATCAACCGCGCTCCGCTGGTGGTCATGGCGGGGAGCCATCGCTGGTCGGGCCTGCAAGACATGAGGCACTTCAACAACAAGAACCTCACCGACTTGCAAGAGCAATTTCGCGCGGAGGCCAAGCAGGTCGAGATCGTGCCCATGACGCTCAAGCGGGGCCAGATGAGCTTCCACCATTGCTGGACGATGCACGCCAGCTTCGCGAACACGAGCGCCAAACCGCGATTGGCTTTCGCGGTCCACCTGCAAGATGGGGACAATCGTTATCGGCCGTATCGCAACGCCCAGGGGCGGGAAATCCATATTGCCGACGAGCAACTGTGCCGAAAACTCCCCAGCGGCGATCCCGACTTCAGCGACCCCGCGGTGTTCCCGGTAATCTGGTCCAGCAACGAGTGACAAGTGACCAGTGACAAGTGACAAGCGACCAGCGGACTTTCTCTCATCACTCGTCACTCGTCACTCGTCACTATTCCGAGGGTCCGTGATGCGAGTCGATGTATTATCCATCTACGATTCGCGTTGGCCCAGCGTGCTGAGCCAGCTTCGTCATGATTTTTACCATCGCCGGGACTACGTCGGTCTCGACGCGGCGCGTCTGGACGCGCAGCCGGAAGCCTTCCTGGCTGAGGAGGGGGATCGACGTTTCTTCGTCCCTTACCTGCTGCGTTCCTGCGCTGGCCTGGCGACCGCTGGCAGCGAAGCGGTCCTGGATGCGATATCGCCCTACGGCTACACCGGAATTCTTCTGAATGACGCCGGCAGCGAAACCGGGGTCG
>DAIOGM010000048.1:0-9462 GCA_036745215.1 Gemmataceae bacterium | reverse complement strand
CGCGGCCGCCGGGCTCGACGCGTTTCGGCAAACGCTGGCGAATCGCGGCGTCTGCTCCGCGTTTCTGCGCATGCACCCGATTCTTGGCGCCGATCTCGACACCTTCTTTCCGCCGGACATCTTTGTCGATTCGGGCGAGACCGTCGCCGTCGATTTGAGTCTCGATGAAAGCACCCTGTGGAAAAACATCCGCCAGGGACATCAGGACACGATCAAGAAGTGCCGCAAGCTTGGCTATGTCGCCCGCTTCGCGCCGCCGACCGACGTGCTCGATGAATTCGCGGCCATCTACGAACAGACCATGGAACGAGTCCAGGCCAAGGATTCCTACTACTTCAATCGAGACTATTTCACCGCGCTGGCGAGCATGCCGGACGTGCATTGCTGCGTCGTCGAGAGCGGCACGACGATCGCGGCGGCGTGTCTCTTCTTCGAATGCGGCGGCATCGTGCAGGCCCATCTCGCCGGCACGCGAACCGAGTTCCTGCCGAGGTCACCCTTCCACATGGCTCTCCACCAGGCGGCGCTGTGGGCCAAGGCGCGCGGCAATCGCTGGCTCCACCTCGGCGGCGGCGTCGGCGGCGCCAACGACACGCTGCTGCGGTTCAAGGCCGGCTTTTCTCCGACGCGTTTCCGCTTCGTCACCGCGCGTCTGATCACGCACGCGGGCCACTATCGCGATCTCGTCGAAGAGCGCGCCCGGGCCATGAATACGCCTTGCGAAACGCTGCTCGCCTCGTCCTACTTCCCTGCCTATCGCTCCATCTGAGCGCCACACGTCCACAACCGACATCGATCAACCGCGCTCTCGAATGTTATCTTCCATTCGTGCTGCGTTCGATCGTCTCATCGTCTCGCCCACCCCCCCTTCGGCGCAAGACGAATGACCGTTTTCGCCGAATGCATGCAGTTTTTGCCTGAAACGAACCCCCTTTTTCGTGAAAAGAACGGGCCCAAAAACGAAACGAACGGCCTCGATTTTGAAAAGAATCGCCTCGAAAATGAAAAGAACTGACCAAATTTGTAAAAGCAAGGCCTCGAAAATGAAATGCATGGCCGTGTTTTTGAAATGAACCCCCTCTTTTTTGAAACGCATGGCCGTTTTTTTGAAACGAACTTTTATTGCCAATGCCTCGGCTTCCTCAAAAACGTGGCGGCAAGATTGAAATCTTGCCGGTGTACTCGGCAAGATGGAATCTTGCCGCCACGAAACGGAGACGCTAGCAGACACCTTATGTGTTTGACAAATCCATATGCGGCTGTTAGCGTGGCCCGCCAACGGCTGACGATGGCTAAACGCGCCGGCCGAAAAGTGTCATTCAGCGAGTTGCAGTTACAAGTTCTGCGGCTGAGTCGCCTGAAACGAGGAAGTTCCACATGGACCCTACGGCGGGAGCGATTCAGGAGATGGTACGGTTCTTCTTGCCGCTTTGCGCCGAGCAGTCCACGCTTCGCGAGTTGGACGAAATGGCATCGGACGAAAAGAAATGGCCGCACGCCCACGCGCTGTTCAGCAAAATCAGGAACAAGACTATTCGCGCAGACGAGGCCAACGATGAGCTTCTCCAATACCAGTACAGCTTCGAGGAAATCTGCGCCAAGACGCTGTACAACATATCGGGGCATATCAAGGGCAAAGAGTTCCCTTATCCGTTCGATGACGATTCACCCTTTTGGGTGTTCCCGCTTGCGGTTAGTTTTGCCCGTGCCCTTGGCGTGGCTGACCCATTCAGCGTTTCGTCGCTGCTTCGACCGCGAGGTATGAATTGATCTGAGCGAATTGGCCAGCCGAACCTAGATCTGCGCTGGTGCTGGCTGAGAGTCGCCGCCGAACAAGGCTGTTGCACTCGACCGGGCCAGCAGTACGGTTTTTCAAGGCATCATTTGCCGCCGGCCCGGCAAGTGATCGCAGGAGTTAGGCCCTGGAGGCTCGTCGTGGAACTGGCGTCCGGCTCTTTTGGACTGACGTTGCTCGACGACCCATTGCATACTCCCGGCTCAGCCGACAACGCGCGGAAGTATGACCGTGAGTATCGTTTTGTCGAGGAATATCGACCTGTCTCGAAATACAGCCTTGTGTGTCGGGACCGGGAAGGGGCGACGCACTCATGCATCCTACTCGCGGGCGGCGGGGCCAGCCGCGTCCACCAGCATTCTGCGGTCGTCGTCAACGATTCTAGTTTCGTCGGCGTGGGTGACATGCTTTGCTCCCTGTCGTTGCCAACATTGGATTTGAGGTGGGCAATAAAAGTGGATCCTGCAACGTGCTTCGGGGTGTATTATTCCCCTCGACACGACTGCTTGCTGTCGCACGGCGAACTAGAAATTGCCCGAGTGAGCCTGGGTGGCGAAATCGTTTGGTCGGCAAGTGGGAAGGACATTTTCTCCGAGGGCTTTCGAATAGTGGGTGGCGATGTCGAGGCAATCGACTTCAATCACGCGGTCTACCGCATTGACATTGTCACGGGCCGATCCGAAGTAATCCAGGGCCTCTCCAACAGGTGACAAGAGCCAAACCAATTCGCAGTTCGGTATCCCTCCACTTCAAACTGCCGTCGTTGATTTCAATGGAAACGCCCTTTGGAAGTCGCGTCCTTTTTTCTCTGAGCCTTCGCCGCATTCTGATGCAGGGCCCTCATGGCCGCCTGAAGCTCCGCGGAGATGCCCTTGCATTCCTGGTAGATCGTCTTGCCGTGCGCGGCCAAGATTTGCCGATCTTTTCGCATCGCTTCGAGTTGTTTCAGCACATCCTCGAGCTGAGGCAAGGGAATGTGCGGTTGAATGTGATCGTTGTAAATCTCCTCGAGCCGCTTCCTTTCGGGCGAGCCCAGGGACCAGACAGACCGATGAACAAAGTCCTTCATCCGCGGCACCGCGTTATGAACGCGGTTTTTTGCTTTGGTCCACAATGCAACGTCCGCGCGTGGGGCGTAGGTTTTTTCTTCCATCGTCATTGGCCTTTTCCACAAGTTTTCCACTTCGATGAGCAGGCCTTCCATATTGATGCGCATGGTCTCCATGGCCGCTTCCAAATTCAAGATGGCCTTCCAACACGTTTCGAGGTCCCGCCACCGGGCCGCGGTAACCTCAAGGTCGCCGCTTTCCTCGCGGCCGACGGCGTCCGACGGCGGCTTGAGGCGCACGGAAATATCCAGGTGAGCGCCATCGTGCGGCGGCGGCAGGGCGTTGCCAAGGTCGGGAGTGGTTGAGGATTCAACCTCGTGCGGCCCGATGCCCACGGCCACCAGGAGGTTCTCGATCGTCAATTGCGCACCCATGCCGGGAATGTGAAAACTCTCACTGGGGATGCGAAACGTGAGACCGAACGGTTCCCCCTCGGGCTTGAACCAGACCTCCGCGAATTTCTGTCCCCGGTATTTCAGGGCCGCCCATTGTTTCGAGGGAGGCTGTTCGGAAAAACTCACGCTGCACCTCCGGGGGGCTTGGCGGCCAGCGGTGTGATCACGACTTGACCCGCGTGAAAAGATGAACGTTGTGCGGTGCGACGAAATCCACCGGCCGATTCTGATCGTTCGACCACGCAATCAGCAGGCGGTCGCCTTCGAGTCGTAGGATGCCGCGCAATGGGGCGCCGCCTTGGTGCGACATCATGTCCCAGGCGACGGGGGTCTTCGTCCATTCGAAGGTGATTTTGGCGTTGAAGCCGTTGCCGGGACTTGGATTGCCGTTCACCATCCACAGGGTTTCGGTGGGCGTGATGCGAAATACCATATTGGCCTGAGCTTGCACCGGGTCTGACTTGGGGCCGTTGCCGATGTAATGCCAATCGCCGAGAATTTGCTCCTGCGGCGTCCGCACGGTCGGCGGCGTACGAAGCGGACGATCCGGCAACGCGATGGCAAGCATCGTGGCGGCCAGCAGTAGGCGCATGGTTTGACTCCCGGATGGAGCGGAGTTGCCAATTTCGCGACCATTCAATTGTGCCGGCAATTCGAGGCGAACGCAAGGGGGCGGCCAACGTTTTCAGCGCATGAGTTTCTCGGCTGCTCGCCCCGCAATGTCGGTCAAACGAAACGCCCTGCCCTGATAGCGGAACGTGAGCCGTTCGTGATCAAGGCCCAACAGATGCAGGATCGTGGCGTGGAAATCGCGAACGTGCATCGGATCTTCGACCGGATGATAGCCGAGGTCGTCGGTTTGGCCGTACGTCGTGCCCCCCTTGATGCCGCCGCCGGCGAGCCAGGCGCAGAACGCGTCCTTGTGATGATCGCGGCCGGGGTTGGCGCTGCGATCGCCCTGCATCATCGGCGTTCTGCCAAACTCGCCGCCCCAGACGACGAGCGTTTCGTCGAGCAGCCCGCGTTCCTTGAGGTCGCGCACGAGGGCGGCCATCGGCTTATCCACTTGCTGGCATTTGTTGGGCAGGTTCGTGAAGACGGCGTTGTGGTGATCCCAGTCGGCGTCATAAAGCTGCACGAAGCGAACGCCGCGTTCGACGAGCCGGCGCGCGAGCAGGCAGTGATTGGCGAAGCTCGGCCGGCCGGGAGTCGCGCCGTACATGTCGAGAACGCGGCGCGGCTCGCGCGACAAATCGGCGAGTTCCGGCACCGCGGTTTGCATGCGGAAGGCGAGTTCGTATTGCTGGATGCGCGTCGCGATTTCCGGATCGCCGACGTCGGTTAATTGGAGGCGATTGAGTTCTTGCAATGTGTCAAGCAAGCGGCGGCGGTCCTCGGCGTCAACGCCCGGCGGGTTCGACAGAAAGAGCACCGGATCGCCGCCGGAACGAAATTGCACGCCCTGATACTGCGTCGGCAAGAAGCCGCTGCCCCACAGGCCATTGCCCGCGCCGGCGGTGCGTCCCGTCACCAGGACAACGAACGCCGGCAGGTTTTGATTCTCGCTGCCCAGACCATACGCGACCCAAGAGCCGACGCACGGCCGACCATATTGCCCGAAGCCGGTCTGCATGAAAAGCTGCGCAGGCCCGTGATTGAATTCCTCCGTGTGCAGCGTCTTGACAACCGCGATGTCGTCGGCCACGCTCGCCAGGTGCGGCAACACTTCGGAGATCTCGATGCCGCCGCGGCCGTGTTTTTGAAACTTGAAGCGCGTGCCCATCAGATTCGGATGTCCGCGCAGGAAAGCGAAGCGCTGTCCTTCGATGAGACGTTGCGGCACCGGTTGCCCGTCGTGGCGCTGCAGCATCGGCTTATAGTCGAAGAGATCGAGATGCGACGGGGCGCCGACCATGTGCAGATAGATGACGTTCTTGGCGCGCGGCGCAAAGTGCGTTCGCCGCGGCGCGAGCGGGTTCGCCGGCGACCGTTCTCCCCTCTCCCCGCCGGGGGAGAGGGGTTGGGGGTGAGGGGGCTGCGCACGCAGGTCGCGTTCAAGCAGCGAGGCGAGGGCGATGGAGCCGATGCCCGTGCCGACGCGATGGAGGAGTTCGCGGCGGGTGATGTTCTGTACCGAAAACTGATAGGGTTTCATAGACGGCCCATGTGGAGTCACGATCGTTTCTTGAATAACCAAACTTGCAATACGCGAACGATTCTGTCAGTCGTGTCCACTTGAAAAAGAATTCCCAGCGGAAAATCGTTATGGACGCGGTCTGAGCCTTCGCGTGACTCGCCCACGTTCTCTGGATCGCGCGCGAGTTCCTTCTCCATTCGATGGGACGCTTGCGAGATGGCTTTGCGCATTGTCGAATCCGCAGCTAGCCAGAATATCGTGAGGTCATTGACGGCAGATTTCTTCCAGCGAACCCTGTACATCACAGGTTCTCCAGATGTCCAATCATTTCTGCCGTCGTGAATTCGTCCGTTTCACTGCGTCGTCGGTTCAATTCTTCGGGACTAATGGGCGGCGGGGGAGTTGCTTCATAATCGGATGGATCGAGAATCGGAATGAGCTCAGCCAACGCCTTCCCTGATTCATCGCACAAAACCAGAGGCAAGCGGAGATCGTGTAATTTGGTTCGCATGGATGCATCCAAAATGATTTGCGTCATGGCGCCTGCCCTCTGATTTACGTGGTCTTCTCAGTTCATAATACCGGATCGCACTGACATTCGCAAAACGAACCTTACTCATCCTTTCGTGATCGCCTCATCCAGATTGAGCAACACCGTCGCCACCTGGAACCACGCAGCCCATTGCACCGGATCGAGTCCCTTCGCGTTTTGCACCAGCGTGCGCGCCGTCGCGGGATTGGCCTGGTAGCGCGTCAGCGATTGATCGTGAATCTTCGTCAACAACTCGACCTCGCGCGACACCGGCTCGCGCGACAGGCACAAACGGAAGCCGAATCGAATGCGCTCCTCGGTAGTCTTGCCGCCGTCATCGTGAATGCGCTTCGCTAACGCGAGTGCTGCTTCGACGTAAACCGGATCGTTCAATAGCGTCAACGCTTGCAGCGGCGTATTCGTGCGCGGCCGTTTGACGATGCACGACGCGCGATCGGGCGCATCGAACGCGGCCATGCTGGGGTACGGACTGGAACGCCGCCAGATCGTGTACAGGCCGCGGCGATAGCGATCCTCGCCGATGCTCGTGCGATACGTGTTGTCCACGACGCCGGTCACGGTCCAGACGCCCGGTGGCTGCGGCGGCATCACCGGCGGGCCGCCCATTTTTCGCGACAAGAGGCCGCTGACGGCAAGGGCGTTGTCGCGAATCGTCTCGGCGTCGAGTCGAACACGCGGGCCGCGCGCATAGAGCTTGTTCTCCGGATCGCGCTTGACCAGCTCAGCCGAGACACGTGAGGATTGTTTGTACGTCGCCGACGTGACGATCAAGCGATGGAGGTGCTTCATCGACCATTTCTCCCCTCTCCTTTTGGGAGAGGGGCCGGGGGTGAGGGCCGAGTTTGCAGGATTCATGAACTCCACGCTTAACCAATCCAGCAGCTCCGGATGCGTCGGCGCGTCGCTCTGCGAGCCGAAATCCTCAAGCGTCGCTACCAGGCCGTGACCGAAGAACTCCGCCCACCAGCGATTCACACTCACGCGCGCAATGAGCGGATTCTTCTCGTCAACCAACCAGCGTGCCAAGGCCAATCGGTTCCTCGGCGCATCCTTTGCCAATGGATGCAATCCATCCGGCACGCCTGGCTGCACGACCTGGCCCTTGTCAAGGAAATTGCCGCGCTTGAAAACGGTCGTCACGCGCGGCTTCGGCAATTCCGACATCACGAGCGTTGTCACCGGCTCCAGATCCGCGAGCCGTTGATCGAGATCGTGCAACTGTTGCCGCAGCTTCTTCGCCTCCGGCTGCTGTTCGACGAAGTAGTCCGCGACGAGTTGGATTTGATTGTTGTTGCGCTGGGCGTCTCCTTGGCCGACGATCTTGCGAATGTTGGCCGGGAGCTGATTGAGCAGCTTCGCTTGGGCGCGAACCGTCTTCTCCCATTCGGCTTGCTTCGCGGCGAACTCGTCGGCAATCGGCGCGCGCTCGGCTTGCAGTTTCTTGCGTCGCGTTTCGTCTTTCGGATTCATCGGCAATGTCAGCTTCGGTCCGATGAACTCACGCACCGCGGCTTCGCCCTTCGCCGTTTCCTCTTCCGTGTTGTTGAAGTACGCGAAGAGGCGATAGTAATCGACCATCGTGAACGGATCGTACTTGTGATTGTGGCACTGAGCGCACGTCATCGTCGTGCCGAGCCAAACAGTAGCCGTCGTATTGACGCGATCGAATACGGCGTTGACCCGATTCTCCTCGCGATCGGTGCCGGCCTCGACGTTGACGGTGGTGCAGCGATTGAAGCCGGTGGCGATCTGTCGGGAAAAGGATGAAGGGTGAAGGATGAAGGATGAACTGATTTTGCCCGATTCATCCTTCATCCTTCCGCCTTCATCCTTCAGGAGATCGCCGGCGATTTGCTCGATGGTGAATTGATCGAACGGCATGTCGCGATTGAAGGCGTTGACGACCCAGTCGCGATAGGGCCAAACGGTGCGGAAGCCGTCGCGCTGGAAGCCGTTGGAGTCCGCGTAACGTGCAAGGTCGAGCCAGTGCCGCGCCCAGCGTTCGCCGTAGTGCGGCGACGCGAGGAGCCGATCGACCACCTTTTCGTACGCCGCGTCAACCGCTTGCGGTTTCGCGCTCACCGAATCCCTCAGGAACTCATCGATCTCCGCCAACGTCGGCGGCAAGCCAATCAAATCGAGATACACCCTTCGGATCAAGCGTTCACGTTCCGCTTCCGGCGACGGCGCCAGTTTTTCCTTCTCGAGTTTCGAAAGCACAAACCGGTCGATAGGGTTTTTTACCCATGCGTCATTCCGGACGGAGGGCAACGAAGACCTCGCGGGTTGGACATACGCCCAGTGCTTGATCGTATTCGCCTGGGGCCAGCTCGCGCCTTGATCGATCCACTTTCGCAAACGTTCGATTTCACTGGCCGAGAGGCGCTCGCCCGTCGGCGGCATTTGCTCGTCTTTGTCCTTGGTGAGCACGCGGCGAATCAACTCGCTCTTCTTGGCGTCGCCCGGCAAAATCACGGCGTTACTCGAATCCGCCGGCTTGAGAGCGTCCTTTCGTGACGTAAGGAGCAAACCGCCTTTACGCTTGTCGGCGCCGTGACAGCGCACGCAGTTCTTCTGCAAGATCGGCTCGATGTCTTTGCGGAAGTCGATCGCCTCGCCGCCGTGCGCCAACGAGGGCGCCGCAAGGAACAAACCAAGCCAGATGGCGTGCATTTTCATCGAAATCTCCGTGTGAGGACTATCCATGAGTTTCGCTGCTATGAGGCAGTTTTTCAAGGGACAATTAATCTTGGCTTGTCGCTTAGCGTTCGCGCGGCGCCGGGCGAGCGCTAAACGAATTGGGGAGGGTGTGATATCCTAACCATATGAACGCCAAACGCACCGGCGGCGGCTGGGCTGCCATCTGGTACACTTTGCGAATGGCGCATCGCGTCGGCTGGCGACGCCTCTGGCAGGCGATGCGCTCCAAGAACACGTGCAAGACCTGCGCGCTTGGCATGGGCGGGCAGGCCGGCGGGATGCGCAACGAACTCGGCTACTGGCCGGAGGTTTGCAAAAAGTCGTTCCAGGCGATGGTCGCCGACATGCAAGCCGGCATCACGCCCGACTTTTTCGCAAAGTTTTCGCTCGCCCAATTGCAAACGCTGTCGCCGCGCGAGCTGGAATGGTGCGGCCGATTGACGACGCCCGTTTACGCGGGACCTGGCGACTCGCACTATCGGCCCGTCGATTGGGACTTCGCGATCGGCCGGATCGTTGAGCAATTGAAGAAGACGGCGCCGGACGAGAACTTCTTTTATTGCAGCGGCCGATCGTCCAATGAGGCGGCTTTTTTGCTGCAGCTTTTCTCGCGGCTCTACGGCACCAACTACGTCAACAATTGCTCGTATTATTGCCATCAAGCCAGCGGTGTCGCATTGACGAACGCCATCGGCAGCGGCACCGCGACCGTCACGCTCGAGGACGTCGAACACGCCGATCTCTTCTTCCTGATCGGCGGCAACCCGGCGTCG
>DAIOGM010000047.1:22673-26440 GCA_036745215.1 Gemmataceae bacterium | reverse complement strand
TTCAGCACGCAAGCTGGCAGCTTGCGGCCACGGCTTTGAAATCATGCGCAAGCCAATTGTCGTGCCCGATCTGGAAGCAAAGCGCCTCGTCCTGAGCGTCTGGTACGTCAAGCCCGGCGAAGACGTTTATCCGGGAGACCGTATCGTCGAGTTGCTGCTCGGCAGCGCGACGTTTGATGTGACCTCCGACGACAATGGCGTGTTCGTCGAACAATGCGCGTGGCCGAACGACGAACTGATGCCGAAACAGGTGTTGGGCTATTTGGAAGCGAGCGGCGATTGATGCGGCGCGGCGTGTTCTTATCGCTGGACGGCGTTGACGGCGCCGGCAAATCGACGCAGTGCCGGCTGCTCGCCGCTTGGCTGCGCGCCAAGGGGCACGACGTCGTCGAATGCCACGATCCCGGCGGCACGGCGCTGGGCCAGGAACTGCGGCATATTCTCCTCAATTATCGCGGCAAGATGACATTGATGGCCGAGGCGATGCTATTCATGGCAAGCCGGGCTCAACTCGTCGCGGACGTGATTCGGCCGGCGCTCGAAGCGGGAAAAACAGTAATCTGTGACCGTTTCCTGCTCGCCAACGTCGTCTACCAGGGGCACGGCGGCGGGCTCGATCCGGCGCAGCTCTGGCAGGTCGGTCTCGTCGCGACCGGCGGCTTGGAACCCGACTTGACGCTGGTGCTCGATCTGCCGTTGGAGGTTGCCTTGTCGCGCCGCAAGGCGAATGCGGATCGTCTGGAAAGTCGCGGCGACGATTATTTCGAGCGCGTTCGCGCCGGCTTCCTCGCCGAGGCGCGACGGCGGCCTGAACGATTTCACGTGATCGATGCGTCGGCGCCTTCGGAAATCGTTCAAGAACGCATTCGAGCCGCGTGCAGCAATCTTGCAAGTTGATGGATGGTGGCGTCCATGGCGTGGTCGCAAATCCTTGGTCATCAAGATCGCATCGACGCGTTTCGCCGCATCGTCGCGCGACAACGTATGGCGCACGCGTATCTCTTCGTCGGTCCACCCGGCGTTGGCAAGCGGCGATTTGCCGTGGAGTTGGCCAAAGCGATTCTTTGCGAAGCCGCTCACCCTCACCCCCAGCCCCTCTCCCAGGAGGAGAGGGGAGCCGGGCTCGACGCCTGCGACCGTTGCCAAGCTTGCTTACTCGTAGACGCCGGGACGCATCCCGATCTGTTTCTTGTCGGCCGGCCCGAAGACAAGAATGAATTGCCGATCGAAGTCATGAAGGAACTGTGCCGCAGCTTTTCGCTCAAGAGTGCGCGGGGTCGAGGCAAGATCGGCATCATCGACGACGCGGATGATTTCAACGAGGAATCGGCGAACACGTTTCTGAAGACGCTCGAGGAGCCGCCGCCGGGATCGCTGTTGATCCTCCTGAGCGCGAGCATCGATCGGCAGCTCACGACGATCAAATCGCGTTGCCAAATCGCGCGCTTCGCACCGCTTGCCGATGAGCATGTCAAGCAACTCTTGCAAATGCAGGGCGTCACCGATGCCGGCTTACTCGAACGAATCGTGCGTCTGGCGGACGGCAGTCCAGGTCAAGCACTGGCGCTGGCGGATGAATCGCTGTGGTCCTTTCGCCGCGACCTGTTGAAGGGCCTTGTGCAGTCGAAAGTCGATAGCGTCGGCCTGGGGCGAAAGTTTGTCGAATTTGCGGAGGAAGCCGGCAAGGAGACCGCCCTGCAACGCCGCCGCGCGGGTCAGGCGCTGCGGCTCTTGATCGAATCGCTCGCGGATGTGCTGCGTTTGCAAGCCGGGGCGGCGGCGCGGTCGGCGGAATCGGCAGAGTTGCCGCTCGTGGAATCATTGGCACAACGCGTCGGCGGCGACAAAATCCAGGCGGCGCTCGAACGCTGTCTTGAGACCGAGACGCACCTGCGCCGATATGTTCAAATAAGTCTTGTTGTCGAAGGCCTGATGGACGCGCTGGGACAGTTGCTCGATCCGCTCGGAGCGCTGCCGCTGCGCTACCAGGGATTTGGGTGAGCCACGGGGTTTATCCCCGTGGTCCGGACTTCGTTCCACGGGGATAAACCCCGTGGCTCGCTTTTGATTTTGCCGTCACGGATTGACCCCCATGAAACGCATCCACTGGTTGGTCCTCGTTGGTTTCCTCTCCGGTTGCAGTACGCACCCCGTCGTCGATATCCTTGATTACTTCAAGCCGGGCAAGCTGGGGCCGAACAAGGTGCAGCCCTATGGCGGCGTCGGCGTGCCGCAAGGCGCCATCGTTCCGGTTGCGCCGAGCATCACCGTCGGGCCGCCAGCGGTGGTTCCGGGTGTAGGCGTGGTGCCGCCGCCGGCGCCGTTGCCGGGCAACGTTCCTCCGGGCGACTTGCAACTTCAACCGCCGTTGCCTCCGCCGCCTCCCAATCGCTAATCGTCATTTATGGTCGTGGCGGCAAGTTTCCAACTTGCCGGGTCCATCGGCAAGATTTCAATCTTGCCGCCACAGGCGCTGATACGCTTGTGCCGATTTCGCCGTACGGGTAAACTGGGATTGCCTATCGAACGAATCGGCACCCAGCGGAGGCTCCCCGTGCGCCAATTCATCTTTTTTCTTGGCATCGCTATCTTTGTCGCTTTCATTTTTACATCGACCGCGGAATCACAAGGCAAAAAAAAGAAAGGCAAAGCCGCGACGCCGATCTGGTCGGAGAACAAAGACGCATTCGGGGATCCGCTGCCGATCGGCGCAGTCTCTCGCATCGGCACGATTCGCTATCGGCTCGCCGAAGGGCACTCGCGCGGCGGACTCGCGTTGTCGCCCGACGGCAAGATGCTCGCCGTCGTTAACAATTACGGCGGCATCGATTTCTGGGACCTGCCGGCCTGGACCAAGCGCAAATCCATTCCGACCCAAGGCATTCAGAAACAAAACCCGCCGAACTTCGCGAACGTCGAGTTCACCGCGGACGCCAAAAAACTCGTCGCTTATGACTCGAATCAGAATCTCGTGCACTGGATCGATGTGGAGACAGGAACGTCCGTCAAGAAAATCGGCCAGCCCGCCAAGAATCGCGGCGGCATCGGACCGTTGCTCGTGTCGCGCGACGGCAAGACCGCGGCGTTCGGCGAAATGTCTCCACGCGGCCAGCGGCAAATGTTTGATCTTCAAGTATGGGACGTGGAAAAAGAGAAGCTGCGCCACACCATCGCATTGCCGATGAATCCATTCGGCGGCATCCAAACGGCCGCCGTCCTGTCCGCGGACGGGCGCTGGCTGGTGAATGCCGCGGCGGTGCAGACGCCGGCCGGGAATCGGCGCGGCGACGGCCTGGACACGTACATCGAGTTTTTCGACCTGACGACGGGCGAATCGAAGCGCAAGATCGAGACCGATATGGCCATGCGATTCATTGCGCTGTCGCCGAACGGCAAATGGCTGGCCGCGTCCAATGGGCAATCCGTGCTGCGCATTTACGACGCTCAGAGCGGCAAGGAGGAGCACAACATCCGCCTGCGCCGCGCCGAATTGAGCCGTCTCGTATTCGCGCCGGACAGTGCGTCCGTTTATCTTGCAGACCAATACGGCGCGGTTGCGCGTTTCGACGTCGCCAAGGGCGAGCGCATCGCGGAGACCAGGGTTGACGTGCCGGGAGCGCAGGTGCGCGACATCGCGTTCGCGGCCGACGGCAAGGCGCTCGCGCTTGCCTGGGGCGCGGACGCCGTTTATTTCTGGGAGGTCGCGACGGCCAAGATGTACTCCCCGACCGGCGTGCCGGTGACCAACGTCGATGACGTTTGTTTTT
>DAIOGM010000047.1:21781-22663 GCA_036745215.1 Gemmataceae bacterium | reverse complement strand
CGGCGGCGTTCGCCGAGTTCGTCACGTCGGAAGACGGCATAGCAGCCTGGTGGAATCCGCGCACGGGCGTCAAGGTGCGGGACCTCAAATTGCCGCACTTGAATTCGCCCATCGCCATCGGCGTTCACGACGCGTTTGAAATCGAGCGCGGTTACGCCTACCCTCGCGGCGGTTTCATGTTGACCATGTCGCCGGACAACAACTTCCTGATCAACGGCGAAGGCAGCGGCCTCAGCGTTTTCGACGCCAAGACCGGCAAACTTCTTTACGACGATGATTCGCGCGTGGGCAACCTCATCGCCGGCTTTTACGAAGGCGGTCTGAAAATCGCCTCGATGCAGCAAAAACGCGTCCGCTTCTGGAGTACGCGCACCGGCCGCGATGTTGCCCATGTCGATTTGCCTCTGCGCGAACAGGAATTCACGACGCGCATGACCGTCTCGGCGAACGGCAAGCACCTCGCCGTCGGCACCGCCAACGAGCAAGGGCAAGGCCGCTTGTTGCTCATGGATGTGGACAAGAAACAAATCGCGCGCGAATGGAACACGCAAGACCGCGGCGACACGATGCGGTTCTCGCCGGATCATCAATGGCTCGCCGTTGCCAGCGACAGCAATCAAGTTCGCTTGACGCGCATCGGCTCGCCTCGGGGCGACATCAACCTTTCCGTCGGCAAAAACAGCGATGAGGTATCGCAACTCGTTTTTTCGCCCGACGGCCGCCAGTTAGCGTGCGCCAACGTCCGGGTTGCGCGAAACTTCGATGCCGGCCGACTGGTGATTTTCGAAATGGCCAGCAAGCGAATCAGGTTGGAACTCCCGGGGCATTCGACCGGAATCATCGAGAAGCTCGCATATTCGCATGACAGTTCGCTATTGGCGA
>DAIOGM010000047.1:18855-21771 GCA_036745215.1 Gemmataceae bacterium | reverse complement strand
ACACGACCGCGCTCGTCTGGAAGGCGGGCCTTCGCGCCTATCTGCCGGCGCTCGGCGAAGCGGGCGCCAAGTTGACGCCGGAACAACTGGACGCGGGATTCCAACTTCTCACGAGCCTCGACGCGAAGTTGGCGTTTCAAGAGATGATCAAACTCGCTCAAGCGCCGGAGCAAATCGTGAAGCTGCTCGGCGACAAAATCCCGCCTGCCGAAAAGCCCCAGAGCGGCGATAAGACGGTGCCGCAATGGATCAACGATTTGAAGAGCAGCCAGTTCGCGATCCGCAACAAAGCGACGGCGACATTGACGAAGATCGGCCCATCGGTCGAGCCGGCCTTGCGCGACGCGCTCAAGAAGGCCGACGACGTCGAAACCAAGCGGCGAATCGAGGGCTTGCTCGATCATTTCGCCGCCCAGGAATGGACGCCCGATGAGGTGCGTCACTCTCGCGCTGTGGAGATCCTGGCCGCGATCGCCTCGCCGGCGGCGCGTGCGGCGCTGACGCGCTGGGCCGCCGGCGATCCTGGCGCTCTTCTCACCGTCGAAGCGAAACGGACGCTGGCGCATCTGCCATGAATTCGACGCGTTAATGAAAATACCATGGAAGTTACAAATGTGTCAGGACCGCCAAAACTCCTTGACAGGTCCTCATGCGCGCGTTTACAAATGAATGCGTGGGGGTGTCCGCGCAATTAACGAGGCAATGCGCTTTGCCTCTCCTGTCTTTTTCCTGCGCCAAGACAACCTTTCGTTTTTGACATGATCGTTTACGTCTCCGATTTGGTCCGACGAGCGACGAACCAGATTCTAACACCGCTCGTATTGTTTATGGACCGCCGTCATTAAGATGTTCTCATTTGGCATTAAAGCTACGCCTTTCGAACGTTTATCGATTCAGTCATTCTGGTTGTCGCAAAGGATCGGCTCATGTCACGCTGCCAAAACGCCCGTCGAGGTTTCACGCTGATCGAGCTGTTAGTGGTCATCGCCATCATTGCCATCCTGATCGCGCTCTTGGTGCCGGCGGTGCAAAAGGTGCGCGAGGCGGCGGCGCGGACGCAGTGCATCAACAACTTGAAACAAATGGGGCTGGCCGTCCATAGCTACCACGACACGATGAAGCAAATTCCCGCCGTCCGAAATTCCGTGGAAGATACCGGGTGGACCTGGGCCGTGCTCATCTTGCCGTATCTCGACCAAGGCGCACTTTATCAAAACTGGGTCATGCCCAATGGCCAGCTTTACGGCTACGTCACCCTTCCCGCCGCCGTCAGCGCCCAAACGCAGCAGGCCATGGTGCCGGTCTATTTCTGCCCGTCGCGCAAGCCGAATCGTTTGAGCGTCGGCGTGGGCGGCGGCAACAACAACGACTCGCGCGATCCGACTGCCGGCGCCTGCGGCGATTACGCAGGATCCCTCGGCAGCGACACCTCGATCCTTGGCACTCTCAACGCGGGCAATGGGTTTTTCCTTGAGAACACCTTCAAGCTTACATTCATGCATGTCACCGACGGTTTGAGCAACACGCTGTGCGTCGGTGAAAAACACATCAATCAGAACTCATACTCCAATACCGCTTGGGATACGTCCATCTACAACTCCGATAGCCAGGAAAGCAATCAGCGATTTGCGGGAACGGGCAACTTGTTGGCGAAGAGTCAGAAGGATCCCGACGGCTATATTTTCGGCGGCCCGCACATCGGCTCGTGCAACTTCGCGTTCGGCGACGGAACCGTGCGTTCCGTCAACGTGACGGTTCCTGGAAATATCCTCGGCTTTCTGGCACAGCGAAACGACGGACAGTCGGTCGATTTGAGCGGCATGCAATGACGCCAATAAAAAGCGTTGCGCGAGAAGCAGCCATGACCCTGAAGTCTTTTGCGTCTTTGGGCGCCGTCGGACTCGTATTTCTTGCCATCGGCTGCAGCGGCCGAGGGCTGCACTCCGTGCGCGGCAAAGTCGTTTTCGCGGAGGACGGCTCGCCCTTGGGCGGCGGCTGGGTCTACTTCGAGAATAAAGACGGCGGTGGCAGTCCGGACAGCCCAATCGCGTCGGACGGCTCGTTCGAGTTGCGCACCGCCCAGCCCGGCGACGGCGCCGCGCCCGGCACGTACCGCGTCATGATCAAGCCGCCCGAGCAGTCGGTTCCGGAAGGCCAGCGCCGGCCGCTCATCATCGATCCCAGGTTCACGAGTTTCGAGACCTCTGGCATTGAACTCGTCGTGGAAGCGAAGAAAAACTTCTTCGAGATCAAGGTCAAAAAGCCATAGTCGAATCTTCACTTTTTCTTTTCTTCACGCGTCAAGTCTGCAGACGGCAACGCAGCGCCGTGGGCGGCAGCGGCCGTCTCGATCAATTCCATGCCAAGGAAACGCAGCGCCTCCGGTCGGCGCGGCGCCGCCAGATGGAAGAACGAATCTACCGTATAGCACGTCTGTCCCGGTCGGCATTTGCCCGCCAACGCCCAAGCGGTTGCGTTGATCGACACGACTCGGCCCACGTTGGACGGCGTTTCCTTGAAGTCGTGAATAAGGCTGTGCCCGTCGATCAAAACGATCAGATCGATAAACACGCCGTCCTTCTCCAATGACTGGGCCATCGAGTAAACGACGCTCGCACCCATGCTGTAGCCAACCAGGACGAATCGAGCTTGGGGATCCATACTGTGAATGCGGCGAATGTCGTTTTGATAGCTCCAGCGCCAATAATGGCAGGCGATTTTCGGCTTGCCAAAACCGAGATCCTCGACATACGGAGCCATCGCATTCATGCTGCCGCACATGTGAGGGAGGATGGTAAATCCATTGATCATGTAAATGTGCAAGCGCTCCCGGCAACCGGCGGGCAGGGCTTCGCATCGTTCACGCAGATCGGAAGGCGGAGACGCCAAGGGCAATAGCGGGTCTGCAACCATGCT
>DAIOGM010000047.1:0-18845 GCA_036745215.1 Gemmataceae bacterium | reverse complement strand
GCCCGGCAACGTTCCAAGTGCTAGCAAACCGATGAGGATCCTGAAACCGCTGGAAGACCGCATGACGAATTCCTTTCCGTGGCGATAATCCTGTTGCAACCGCGCCGCGGCGCGCGCACCGATGCAGTTTACTTCGGCGTTGCCGCCGATGGAATCGAGCCGGCCATTCGCCGCGCTTCACGGGGCACGTCCGGTTCGTTCGAAAGTAACGATCAATCCAGGAATGACGATCGCACGGGATGTCCCGCTTTCGACGCCGAATGAAAATCCCTATATTGATCCCAGATTCGCGTCTTATTTCGGAGGCTCGCGGCCATGAAACGCTGGTACATCGTCCTGGCTCTGTTCATTGGGTTGTTCGCGTTGTTGCCCGTTGACACTTCGGCTCAGAAGAAGAAAAAAGGCCCCGTCGTGACGGACGATCCGATACACGATCCCGCCGTCGCCGTAAAAAATCTCGACGTTCATCCAGAACTCCAGGCGACCCTGTTCGCGTCCGAGCCGAAGATCACCAATCCGACCAACCTCGACATCGATCATCGCGGCCGCATCTGGATTTGCGACGTCAAGAACTACCGCGGCAACAACGGCCGGCGTCCCGAAGGCGATCGCATCATGATCCTCGAGGACACCGACGGCGACGGCGTTGCCGATAACGTGAAAACGTTCTACCAGGGCCGCGATATCGACAGCGCCATGGGCATCTGCGTGCTGGGCAACAAGCTCATCGTCTCCGCGTCGCCGAATGTGTTTGTCTTTCACTTCGACGAGAACGACAAGATCACCAAGCGCGAAGTCCTCTTCACCAAGACCGGCCAGCCGCAACACGATCACTCGGCGCATTCGTTCGTGTTCGGCCCCGATGGCCGGCTTTACTGGAACTTCGGCAACACCGGTCAGGGGGTGCGCGACAAGAACGGCAAGCAGGTCATCGACCTCGCCGGCAACGCCGTCATCGACAATGGCAAGCCGTACTGGGGCGGCATGGTTTTCCGCTGCGACATGGATGGCGGCAACTTCGAGGTGCTCGGCCACAACTTCCGCAACAACTACGAGGTCGCCGTCGATTCCTTCGGCACGCTCTGGCAAAGCGACAACGACGACGACGGCAATCGCGGCGTGCGCATCAACTACGTCATGGAGTACGGCAACTACGGCTACCGCGACGAGATGACCGGCGCCGGCTGGCAGGCGAAACGCACGAACATGGAGAAGGAGATTCCGCTGCGCCACTGGCACCTCAACGATCCGGGCGTGGTGCCGAATCTGTTGCAGACCTATCAGGGCTCGCCGACCGGCATCTGTATTTACGAAGGATCGCTGTTGCCAAAGGTGTTCCGCAATCAAGTCATCCACTGTGACGCCGGCCCGAGCATCGTTCGCGCCTATCCCGTGACGCCGGACGGAGCGGGCTACAAAGCTTCCATTGTTAACATTCTCGATGGCAACAAGAAGAACAACTGGTTCCGCCCCGCCGACGTGTGCGTCGCGCCGGACGGCTCGCTCTTCGTCACCGACTGGTACGACCCCGGCGTCGGCGGCCACGCGCAGCGCGACATCGATCGCGGCCGCATTTTCCGCGTCGCGCCGCCGGGCGTCAAGTACACGGTTCCGAAGGTGAAATTCGACACGATCGAGGATAATATCGAAGCGCTCAAGAGCCCGAACGATGCGACGCGCTACCTCGCATGGACCAATTTGCACAAGGACGGCGCCAAGGCGGAAGCCCCGTTGCTCAAGGCGTGGGAAGTGGAAACGGCGAAGGCAAACGCCGACACGACGGCGATTCGTCAAACCAGCGATCTGCGTTTCCGCGCCCGCCTCCTTTGGCTTTTGGGCCAAATCGAAGGCAAGGGCGCCCATTATGTCGATGTCGCGTTGAAAACCGACGGCCCGGACGGCAATCCCGAGTTGCGCATAGTCGGCTTGCGTCTGGCGCGTTTGCTCAAGCTCGACGTGGTCCCGCTGATTCTTCGCCGCGAAATCCTGGCCGATCCGCATGGCAACATGGTGCAGCGCGAATGCGCGATTTCGCTGCGGCACAGCAAATCGCCGGACGCCGTCAAGGCGTGGACCGAGATCGCACTGCGAACCACAGCAAGCACCGATCGCTGGGGCCTCGAGGCGCTCGGCATCGGCGCCGACAATCAATGGGACGCGTTTCTTGACGCCTATCTGAAGGAGATGGGGTCCAAGGCAACGGCCAACGCCGACAGCGTCGCGGTCATCTGGCGCTCGCGCGCCAAACGCACGCCGGAATTGCTCGCTCAAATCATTACTTATGAACACGCCTCGGCCAACGCTTTGCCGCGTTACTTCCGAGCCTTCGATTTCCAGAAGGATTCCGACATCAAGAACGAAGCGCTCGTTAAGCTCGCGTTCGGAAACTATGCCGATCCGGCCCGGCGAGCGGTCATCACCAGCGAAGCGATCAATCGGCTCAAGAATTTCGACGTCGCCAAGAACGCGAAACACGCCGCGGCCCTCGACCGAATTCTGGAGGGATCGAAGGGGACGCAGGCGTTTGTCGATATGGTCGGCAAGTTCAATGTCTCGAAGCGATTTCCCGAACTCTTGACCATCGCCCAGAAGCAGCCGACTGAACAAATCGGCGTCGATGCGATCCGTATCCTGCTCGACCGCGATCAATCGGCACTCGTCAAGGACGGACTGCAAAGCAAAGACGTCATCACGGCGTCCAATACGGCGGCCGCCATCGCCGGAGCGCAGCACGACAAGGCGAACGATCTTTTGTTGCCGATCGTGCTTGATGCAAAACAGGATCTCGAATTGCGCCGCCAGGCGACGCGTGCCATGGCCCGCACCAAGAAAGGGGCAGGGCAACTCATCAAACTCGCGCAGGACAAAAAACTGAGCGACGACCTGCACGCCGCCGCCGGCAGCGCCATCAGCACGTTGCCGTGGACCGAGATTCGCCAGCAGGCCGCCGGCGTCTTTCCCGCGCACATGACCAAGGCCAAGCTGCCGATCGTGCCGATCAATGAACTCGTCAAGTTCAAGGGCAATGCCAAGAACGGCGAGGCGATCTACGCCAAGCAAGGCAAGTGCGCCGACTGCCATCAGGTCAACGGCATCGGCAAGGAAGTTGGCCCGAACCTGTCGGAGATCGGCAAGAAACTGAGCCGCGAGGCGGTGTTCGAATCAATCCTCTATCCGAGCGCGAGCATTAGCCACAATGTTGAGACGTACGTCGTGGAAACTAAAAAAGGCACGACAACGAGCGGCGTGCTCGTCAGCAAGACGGCTGTGGACCTGTCGATCAAGGGACCGGACGCGATCGTGCGGACGTTCAAGACGCCTGAAGTGGAATCGATGACGCGTTCGCCGATCTCGCTGATGCCTGCGGACCTGCATCACGAGATGAACACGCAGGAACTGGTGGACCTGGTCGATTACCTGCTGACGTTGCGTGAGGCAAAAAAGAAATGATCCATCAAGCCCCACCTTCCGCTTCGCTCATGGTGGGGCTTGTTTTTGAATCAACTCCGCGAAGGCCTGCTCCGCGCCGGATTTCATCCAGGCTCGCCACCATTTCTCGAATTTCTTGCGCTGCAAGGGCAGCCGGCGTTCGTGCATTTCCAGCAACACCTCGATCCCGGCCTGGCAGCGCGGCCAATGCTTCGGCTGCGCCTTGCTGAGCCGCGTTCGCAAGCCGTTGAGTTGCTGGCTGGCATTGTAACTGTCATTGGCCAGCCCGAGAATGTCCTGCATCTCGACGACGGCCGGGTAATATTTCTGACGAAATGCCGACGCGAAACAACATTCAAAGATCTCCATCGCATAACGAAGTTGCTTGCCGAGAATGCGCACGCGATGCAGCGCCTCGTACGATTGCAGATCGGCACGCGCGGCTTCCTCGATTTCGCGCAGAAGGTCGGCGAGTATCGTGTCGGCGAGGTCGCGCAGAGTACGATCGCTCGGCTTCGCTTCATCGAGATGATCAGCGATCTCGGCAATACACTCGGCGAACGGCTCCGCCTTCGCGTCATGGGCGTCGTGCAACCATTTCTGCGCCTGCTCGCGCTCGGCAAAGGCGACGCCCAGAAGAAAGTAGAGGCCGGGCCGCTCGTTGGTTTTGGCCCTGGCGAGGCGCGCGTGGAGCTGTTCGAGGAAGACGTCCCAATCGCGGGCGGCGCCGGCCGAGCGGCGCAAGGTGCGCAACGTCTTGCGGGTTTTTTCGTGTACGCGGGTGGGCAAGCAATCGGCGAAGATGCGCAACGCCGCCGCCGCCCGTCGCGTGCTGACGCGCAACTGGTGGACGTTTTCCACGTCGGCGTCCGCTTGAAATACCGCCGCGGGCAAGCGATCGTGCACCGCGCCGAGCCGCAGCTTGAGCGCCAGCCGGGCGGCCGCGCTCAACGGCATGTCGCCGTGCAAACCCGCGATCCATTTTTCGTCGGCCATGGAATGCCAACCACAAGGAACCAAAAAATGGCACGAGGAAAGGATAGGGAATATTCCGGAAAAAGACACGCGGCCAAATTGTGAAGCTTCGGTGAAGGTCGGGCCGGTCGTCAACTTTGCAAGAGCATTTCCACGGCAGCGCCGATGCGAAACGGGTGTCCACGAAACGATCCTTCGATCAAGCTTCCGGCTCAGCCGGGAATTCGCCCTGCATCACGGCAACCGCGGCTCGCTCCAGGCGTACGCATCCGACGCTGGACTGCCAGGCGCGGCGGAGCATGTCGAGTCCGTCGTCGGCGTTCGAGATGCGGACGGCCGCGCCGGCGTTCAATCGGCTCGCCAGGTCGAGGTACTTTTCCGGCTCGGCGGCAGCGTCGAGTGTGATCGTCGGACCAGCCAGGCGCAAATCGAGATTGATGGATCGGCTCGCTTGCTGCAGCGTGTCCCGCAAGGTTCGCATGACGGCGAGCGCGAAATCGCGTGCGCCGGAACTTTGCGCCACGTCCGCGCCGGTCATGCTTTGGACGACCACATCCAGGCCGAGCGGCGCGACGACTCCGGCGGCACGCTCGATCAAGAATCTGCGTTTCAGCGGCGATTGGTCCGGCAAACGGCGCAGGTACTGGCGTTTCTGCGCCGCGGCGCTGACGGCGATCCGCGCCAGGCTCGGCAGTTTTTTCAGAAAGACGACGCCATCGTGCGCCACATCGGCACGATCGGCGAGGCGGCCAAGATCAAGGCTTGCTTCCAGCAAGATGCCGGGACACTTGCGATCCAGGCCATCCGCGAGCGTGATCGGCGCGGACGGGCGATCGAATAGGAAACGAACGTCCCGCCCAGCCAGGGCGAGTCGAATCAACGTCAGCAGTTGCCGCCGCGCCGCATCATCGGTGAACGCGTTCGCTTGCACGTGCCAGGCGATGGACGGCACGCGCGGCGCTTCCAGGCTCTTCCATCGCTCTAACAATCCATCAAGAAAATTCGACCGTTCGGGCGAGGCCCCGTCGTCATCGCCGGTAGAAAACAACGGATTGACCGCTCGGCCCGGCGACCAGCTCGGCGGCTCGGCGATATTCAAATGGAGTTCCACGTCCCGCGCGCTCAAGGTCGGCAGCGACAGCAAGCGTTCGCACAAATGCGGCGTCAGGGCGGGATGCATCTGCGGCGTACACAGCCATTCAGGGCTTTCGACGATCCAGCGCGCGCCGCCCGCCTCGCGCCACGGGTCCAGCGCCAGCCACCATGGCAGCTCCGCGAGCCGCGGCGTCTCCAGCACCAGGCACGACAGCGCCGCAGGCGCGTCCAGGCCGCTCAATCGAATCAAGCCTTCGCGCGCCGCGGCGGCGACGTCGCGCGAAAAGATCGCTTGCAGCGCGTACGCCTCCAGACAATTCGCGACGAAACGCTGCGGCGACGACGTCCAGTCCACGGTGATGCCCGGCTCAGCAATCTCAATCGCCGCATCGGAGTGTTGTTGCAGGTCGGCAAAGCGTTGCGCCAATTCCGGGTGTCCGACCTCCCGCACAACTTTCTCGACTTCGACGGCGATTTGCGTCGTTGTCGGAATGCCGTCAAACGGGTCCTTGCCGAGAAAGTGCAAGACCACGTCCGTCAACTCGCGGATCAAGAACGCGCTGGGCGTGCCGAGGGTCTCCGCGGCGGCGAAGAGGGATTGGCAGATACGGTCCGGCTCGAACGGCACCTGACTGCCGTCACGTCGCCGAACCCAGGCGGGCAGATGTGCGATCTCGTCCGACACGCGAATCATTCCTTGAAGGGTTGAGTTGGTTGCTGCCATTTTACGGGAATCGAACGTGTGAACCAGCGTCGTCGCGCCCCGAATTGTTCGTCCGGAATATCGGCAATTCCGGAAAGGAGGGCAAACCCCGCCTATTTTGCGCTTTTTAGGCTGGCTTCCGGCTTCCTTTGCCGCTTTGATTGATGTACCTTGAGGGTTGGCTGTGAAATCTTGTTCGTTGAGATTTGACGATCATGCGTGCGATTTCCGAGAAACAACCATTGTCGCCACCAGAGGTAAATGCGCACGCCGCGCGGGCGGAACGGTTGTTGGACGGAATGCACAAGGTTTTTCGCCACGATTTGCCGAATCAGATGCTGGCGTTGCAAAGCCTGCTGCAATTGCTCGAACTGGAGGAGTCGGCGCGGCTAAGTGACGACGGCCGTGAATACGTGCGCCGCTTGCAAAATGCCGCCCGCCGCGCCAGTGAGATGGTGCGATTCCTCAAGGAAATGAGCCGGCTCAACGCGTTCACCGCCAAGGCGGAGCCGATCAGCCTGGAGGTGCTGGCCCGCGAGCTGCAAGGCGAATTGCAACGGCTTCATCCCGCCCGGGAGTTTGCCTTCGAATGGCAATGGCATGCGCCCACGGTCGTCGGCGACGGGCGCGTCCTCGTCCAGGCGATCCTGGAATTGTGCGCGGCGACGGCGCCCGCGGCTTCGAAGCTTTGCCGCGTCCAGGCGCATTCAAAGGCAGTGAGCAACGCCGTCGTTCTGGCGTTTCGAATCAACGATGGTACGCCCAAGAGCGTCCCGCCTGGTGCACCTGCGGATCGCATTGAGTTCGTGCTGGCACGCGAATGGCTCGCCCTGTGCGGCGCGAACGTGGACGTGTCGCTGGATCACGGCGGCGAATCTTCGTTCTCCATTGTCGTGCCGCAATGACAATGTAGTCATCGCGCTCCGCGTGTGTAATTTTCTTCTGCGTCCCAGGCTCCGCCTGGGACGCAAATGCCGCGAGGCTCTGCCTCGCCGAACCCGCAGTGGCCAGAATCCCGCCCGGTAAGGCGAGGCAGAGCCTCGCGGCAGTGCGGTCCCAGGCAGAGCCTGGGACCGAGGAGTCCGTCGGTGAGTGAGTCGAACGCCATCACGCGGAGCGTGATGACTACTTTGTAACACGCAGCCAGGGACATTAGACAATGGCTGAATCGTTACAGCTATTCCTGGTCGAAGACAACGACGACATCGCGTTCGTGACGCGATTGTGCCTGGAACGCGCCGGGCACAAGGTCACCGTGTGCCATTCGGGCGCCGATGCGCTCATTGTCCTGAGTCAGTCCACGTTCGACCTCGTCGTCCTCGACTATTTCCTCCTCGACATGAAGGGCTCGGAGCTCCTGTACCGCTTGCAGCAGGATGGCATTCGCACGCCGGTGTTGATGGTCACCGCGTATGGCGATCAACAACTCGCGGCGCGGGTGCTTCGCGAAGGGGCGCTCGATTACGTCGTGCGCGATCAATCGGGCGCCTACCTCGAAGAGCTGCCCAAACGCGTCGGCGAAGCGGTCACCCGCCATCGCTTGCAGCAGTCCAACAATTTGCTCATCGCCGCGTTTGAATCGGCGCGCGACGGCATCGTCATCACCGACCTGACCGGCGTCGTCTTGCACGTCAATACGGCGCTCGAGCGCCTCTTCGGCTACAGTCGATCGGAGCTGCTCGGCAAGAACGCCGCCGACATTTTCCGCAGCGACAAGCAGCCCACCGGATTTCTCGAAGAAATGTGGAACGCCTTGCACGATCGCCGCAGCTGGCAGGGGGAACTGATCAATCTTCGCAAGGATGAGACGCTGGTCGATTCTTCGATGACGATCTCGCCGATCTTCGACGCGCGTGGCCGCATGACGCATTTCGTCGCCATCTATCGCGACATCAGCGAGCGCAGGCAGATGCAGCGCCAGTTGATGCAGGCGCAAAAGATGCACTCGGTCGGAACCTTGGCGGGGGGCGTGGCGCACGAGTTCAACAATCTGCTGGCGGGCATCCAGGGGTACGCGTCGCTGGCGCTCAGAGAGCCGAGACTGACCGGGCCGTTGCGCGAGTTTCTCGAGTACATTGTGCAGCTTACCGATCGGGCGGCCAATCTGACGCGGCAGCTATTGGCGTTCGCGCGGAAGCCGTCGCTGATGCGCGGGCCGACGAACTTGACGAAGATGCTCGAAGGCACGCGCGATCTGGTGCAACGCAGTCTGAACATCGAAGTCAAGCTCGAAGTCGAGGCGCCGCCGGAAGGCGAATCTTGGATGGCGCTCGCGGACGCGAATCAGTTGCAGCAAGTGCTCGTCAACATGAGCCTCAATGCGCGCGACGCCATGCCGAAGCCGCAGCCGGCGCCGGTCGCGTATCGCTTACGGCATTGCACCTATGTCGGCGAATTGCCCGCGTTTCCGCAAAATGTGCCGCCGGGCGATTACCTTGTCATCGAAGTCGAGGACAAGGGCAGCGGCATGACGCCGGAGGTTTTGTCGCAGGCGCTCGATCCGTTTTTCACGACCAAGGAAGTCGGCCAGGGAACCGGCCTCGGTTTGCCGGTGGCGTTTGGCATCATGAATGGCCATCAGGGTTTTCTCACTCTCGCCAGCGAGCCGGGCAAGGGGACGCGCATCGGCCTGTATTTGCCGCGACTGCTCGCGAACGTTCCCGATCTAACTGCGTCCAACGTCAAGGTCCTGGAGCCGGAAGCGTCGCCGCAACGGCATATTCTGGTGGTGGACGATGAGGAGGCGGTGCAGGACGTGATTCGTCGCTTTTTGGAAATCGCCGGACATCACGTCGTAGCGGTGTCGAGCGGCAAACAGGCGCTGGAGTGCCTGGCGGCCGACTCGTTCGACCTGATTGTGCTCGACTGGATGATCCCGAAAGAAGAGGGCCGCGGCAACTTCGAACAGATTCGGCAAGCATGGCCCGAATTGCCGATCTTGCTATGCACCGGACTCGTGGAGACATCGCACGCGGCCGAGTTGCTCAAGGAAGGGGCGGTCGATTTGTTGCGTAAACCTTTTCGTATGAATGAGTTGTGGTACGCGGTCAACAAATCGTTGCATAATGCGTCGTCGTAGTAAGAATGACGAATGACGAAGCACGAATGACGAAAGAATGACGAAGCTCGAATGACGAAACTCTCGCGTTTCCGCATTCGTGCTTCGGCATTCGTCATTCGTCATTCTTTCGTCATTCGAGCTTCGTCATTCGTCATTCTCCCTAGGACACCTCCACCCTCGCTTCTCGCAAAAAATCTTCATCTCGTTCAAATATTCCGCCTTTGCCGGCGAACAACCTGGTGTAACGATCGGAGGTCCTGTAATACGGGGCAGGCGGACCTCGAATCGCTTTTTGTCATTGTCCCAATTCACGAGAGGGGTCCCCCCATGAAGAAGTACTTGATCATCGGTCTGGTCAGCGCCGTTGCCCTGACGGTCATCGCGAAGAAAACCAACCTGTTCAGCTACGCGTCCACACTTTATACGAGTGTTCAGAAGGACGCCCAGGATCAAATCCCAACCAAATTTGAACTCGAACGCATCCGCAACGAAATCGCCAATCTCGACGGCGACGTCAGCAACATGATCCGTCCAATTGCGGAGTACAAGGCGGAAATCCAGCGGCTTCGCAAGGACATCACGAAGAATGAAGGCGACATCGAGGAAAAGAAGAAGGGACTCCTCGCGGTCGTCGAGAAGTTGGAAGGCTGCGACAAGAATTTCGTACGCATCGGCACCAAGACCCATCCGGTTGAACGCGTGAAGCAGCAAGTGCAGCGTGAATCGGACAGCATCAAGCTGAACGAGAAGAACCTCAAGACTCAGCAGCAGGTTCTGGAAGCCAAGGAAACCGCTCTCAAGGCGACACAAGAGCAACTCGCCAAGGTCGTCTCCAAGAAGCGGGAATACGAAGTGCGTTTGGCCCAGCTCGAAGCGTTGGATCAATCGCTGCAAATCGCACGCATCGGCACCACCATCAAAATCGACGCCAGCCGTGCGACGCAGATCGAGGAAGCGCTCAAGAACCTTGAGAAACGTTTGGCCGCCGATGCCGCGGAAGTGGATCTGCGCACGAATCCGGGCGACATCAATCTCTTCGAACGCGAACCGGAGCCGCTCGATCTGACGACGCTTCGCAACTATCTCCAGGGCACGGAGCAAACGGAACGGGCGGTTAACAATCGTTGATCGCGTCGTGTGGCTCCGAGCCACTCGGCGAGCGCGAAGCCGCAAGCGGCGATATAATGAAGGAACCACAGCGACGCCCGCGGCCCACTGTGGTTCTTTCCTTTCGGATGGATGCCGGAGCGACGGGAGAACGGTGACCCGTGAGCAGCGAACCGACCGCCCCGATGGGTTTAAACCTGCACGACTTGCTTCGCCCCGCCACGCTGTGGATCGACGGCGTCGGCGGTTATCTCCTGTGCCTGAGCCATCGCGTGACACTCGGGCAGGCCCTGGTCGAGACGCCCGTGGACATCGCCCTCATCGCGGACGTTTCCCGGCACCATGCGACGATTCAGCGCGACCCGGAAGGCTACTTTCTGGAAGCGCTGCGAAAGGTGCAGATCAATGGCAACGCCACGGACAAGGCCCTCCTGAGAAACGCGGACCGGATCACTTTGGGAAACTCGTGCCAGGTGCAGTTCTGGCAGCCCGTTCCGGTCAGCACGTCGGCCCGGCTCGACATGGTCAGCGGGCATCGCTTCGCCGAGCCGGTGCAAGCGGTCCTCCTGATGGCCGACACGCTGGTGATCGGCCCCGCGATCCAGTCGCACGTGCAGGTCCCTGACATGACGCAGCCGTTGATACTCTTTCGCACCAAGGACGGCCTGGCGGCACGCTGGTCGGGAAATTTACTGATAGGTGGAAAGACCTATCAAGAACGCGGACCGCTGGAGGCGGGCGCGACGTTGTCGAACGAGCAGATATCGCTGACGCTCGAACGGACCAAAGGGAAGTGACAGTCCTCGTTTAGCGCTCGCAGGTCGTATGCAACGGCTGAGTTCGTCCGCGATTGCCCACGACACGCGAGCGCTAAACGAAGAGGAGTCCATCATGAAATTCACCTACCGCTCCGGACAGCAACCCTTGACCGGCTACACGATCAAGCGCGGCATCGGCCTGGGCGGCTTCGGCGAAGTCTACTTCGCCGTCACCGACGGCGGCAAGGAAGTCGCCCTCAAGTGGATTCGCGCCAATCACGACATCGAGATGCGCGGCGTCCAGCAATGCCTCAACATCAAGCACACGAACCTCGTTCATCTGTATGACGTGCGCGAAGACAAGGACGGCTGCCACTGGCTCGTCATGGAGTATGTCGCCGGCGAACCGCTTTCGACCATCCTGTCGCGTCATCCCAACGGCGTCGCTCCCGAACTCGCGGCCCAGTGGTTCCAGGGGCTCGCCCAGGCGATCCATTGCCTGCACGAACACGGCATTGTCCATCGCGACTTGAAGCCAGGCAACATCTTCCTCGAAAACGGCCTGATCAAGGTCGGCGATTACGGCCTGTGCAAGTTCATCGCCGATAGCCATCACGCGGGCATGACGAAAGACGTCGGCACCGTCCATTACATGGCGCCGGAGATTTCGACCGGCAACTACAATCGCCAGATCGACATCTACGCCGCCGGCATCTTGCTATATGAGATGCTCACCGGCCACGTGCCGTTCGAGGGCGAATCCGCCGGCGAAATTCTGATGAAGCATCTGACGGCGCCGCCCGACCTGACGAAGGTGCCCAAGGAATTCAAACCGGTTCTGGAGAAGGCGCTCGAGAAGAACCCGGCCAATCGTTATCAATCGATCACGGAGATGGCGAAAGCGGTCACTGCAGTCATCAACGGCAACGAGCAATGGCGCAACGCCCCGGCCCCGGCACTGACGCCGCCGCCCAAGCAAGCCAATCCCGAAATTCCGATGGCGATCCCGGTGACGCCGACGATGGTGTTTCAGCAACGCTGGTCGGACCTGACGGGCACGTTGCTCTGGTCGGTCATGATTGCCGCCGTGCTGGCCGTCGGCTGGACGCTTTTCTTCGGCGGCGGCAGCTACAAGAACCTGACGCCGCTGTTCTTCCTGACCGTGGCAGCGTCGTGGTGTGTGCTGATTCCGAACAAGCTCTGGCTGCCGAGCGCCCAGGAAGAATCGTGGACGCGCCGCCTGTTGCAAATGACGCTCGGCTTCGGCGTCGGCGTCTTCGCGCTGTGGCTCGAAGGCTACGAGATGCCGATGCCGTGGACGGACAACGCCGAACTCGCGGTGCTCAAGCCATGGCAAGCGAACGGCGTCGCTCCGGAGTCGTGGTTAAAGACGATTTATCCAAGCGAGAACACGTCGATGCCGATGCTGGCGTGCTTCATCAGCTATTTCGGCCTGATGTTCCTCGTGTTACGCTGGTGGAAGACGACGGAGACGAATCGATCGAAGCGATTCTCGCTCTTGTCGGTCTTCGCCGTCGGCCTGTGGGCGTACGTGCTGTTGTTCTTGCTGCCCAACGCGCACCATCGCGAGCTGGGTTTTGTCAGTCTGCTGTTGACCGGGGTCGTATGTCAGGTGTCGAGCCCGTGGAAAGAAAAGGTCGTCATCCGCAAGAAGAAAATGCGTCTCGCGGTGGCATAACCCGTGGAACACCATTCCAATTGTGTAAGCTCCGCGAGGTACGACACGATTGGAATCGTATTCCACGGAAGCGTGCGGGAGGAATGAGGTCATGATGCGTTCGATACTGGGAATCTCCGCTCTGACGATCATCTGGGTGTTCTGCACGCCGCTCAGCGCGCAGCCGCGCGAGCTCGCGAACAAGGTCAAGCTGCCGCGCGAGGCGATCGGCGCCGGCGAAACAAGCGAAAAGGCCCGCGTGCATGCCGTCAAGAACGCCCACGATCAAGTCGTCAAGCTCATGATGGCTCACAACATCGACAACGAAAACCTCAAGATCGATGAAGCGTATGTCGAAAAGCACGTTCTCGAAAATGATGGCCGATCCGGCGAGGACATTCAGCTCGAAAACCAGGATCCGCTCAAGCAATGGGTTTACAACTTCCGCACCGACGGCGCTTGGTGGAATGAAATCGTCCGTCAGGATCGTTCCGTGGAACGCAGCGCCTTGATGGCCCGCATCATGACCGGTCTCTCGATCCTGCTTCTCGCCGGCTTCGGCTACATTCGCCTCGACGAATATACGAATCGGCGATTTACGACCTTCTTGCGCGTGACAGGCGCCATCCTCGTCGGCGCCGCGGTCGCGGGATGGTGGATGATCCGTTAATATTGGCGAATCAACTGGCGAGCCGAGCCCCGTAAGGGGCCTGTTGAGTAACGTTGCGACTCAACCGGCCCCTGACGGGGCTCGGCTCGCCTGGTTGATTCCTGGCCCCTGTCTGCCAATATGGTAAACTATCTGCATGTCCTCCGAAAGCGATCGGCTTCTGATACAGCAGATACGTCAAGGCGATTCGCGCGCCTGGGAACACCTCATCGCCCGGTATGAAGGCCGATTATTGGCGTTTGTGCATCGCCGATTGCGCGACCGCACCGCGAGCGAAGACGTCGTCCAGGAAACGTTCATCGGCTTCCTCACCAGCTTGCCCAACTACGACGAAGGCCGCGAACTGCAGACGTACCTGTTCACGATCGCATCGTACAAGTTGACCGATCATTTGCGCAAGTCGGGCCGGCATCCGATGCAGCATGTCTCTGACGGCGCCAGCGACATCCTTCATCAAAAGCTCGATTCGCACAAGGCTGCTTCAAGTGTCGCCCGCAGCGGCGAACGCAAGGGCCTGGAATCCGACGCGGTCGCGCGCAGCTTGACGATGTTGCTCGACCAATGGCGGCAACAGGGCGAATACGTGCGCATCAAGGTGCTCGAATTGCTCTTCGTCAAGGGCTGGCAAAACCGTGAAGCGGCGGCGTTCCTCAACATCAGCGAACAGCAAGTCGCCAACATTCGCTTCGCCGCGGTCAAGAAGCTGACCGAGCACGTCAAGAGCGCCGGCTTGCCGATCGACGTCTTTCCCGAACTCAAGGAGGCGTCGGCGTGAGCAAGCTCATCACCCGCGAAATGTTGGTCGGCTATCTCGAAGACGCGCTCGACGACGCCGAGACCGCCGAGATCGAGCAGGCGCTGCGCGGCTCTGAATCGCTGCGGAATCAACTCAAGCAATTGATGTCGGAGCGCGACCGCGGCGAGCATTCCGTCGGCGCGATCTGGCGCCGGCATCGTCTGAGCTGCGTGCCGCGCGAGCAGCTTGGCAGCTATCTGCTCGGCGTGCTCGACGATGATGTGCAGGACTACATTCAATTTCACGTCAAGACGATCGGCTGCGCTTATTGTTTGGCGAATCTTGCGGATTTGCAAACGCAGCAGCAAGACGCCGACGGGCAAGTCAAGAAGCGGCGCAAGCGGTTTTATCAAACGAGTGCGGGATTGCTGCAAGCGCCGGCAAAGAAGAAAAAGTGAGCACCGAAGGTGCGCAAATGTTAAAGAACAGCAATCATCAATTCCAAGCCCCAACGGGGCGCGATCGGCTCGCGAATGGCGCCCCGTTGGGGCTTTGAATTGACGGCGATCACGGTTCCCAGGGCGTTGCCCTGGGCTTTAACATTTGCGCACCTTCGGTGCTCGGCTTGGCCAATCATTTCGGTAAATGCCTCTTATTTGACTCCGCCAATTCTCGACCTATGGTTGCATATCCGGGACCGTGAGTTCCTGGCCGTAATCTCCATGCGCACGCTTTCCCCGAGCGATCATGATCAGCGTCGTCATTCCGATTTACAATGAAGAAGAAGTCATTCCACTCTTGCACCGCGCCATTCGCGGCGTCATGAACTCGATCGGCGAAGCGTGGGAAGTCATCTACGTCAACGACGGCAGCCGCGATCGGTCGCTGCCGATGTTAATGTCACTGCAACAAGATGATCCGCACATCGTCGTCGTCGAACTGTCGCGCAACTGGGGCCATCAAGCGGCGCTCACTGCCGGATTGGCCCAGGCGGCAGGCGACGCGGTCGTCATGATGGACGGCGACATGCAGGATCCCGCCAGCGCCATCATCGACATGGTCAAGGCGTGGCGCGAAGGGGCGCAAGTCGTCATCGCCGAACGCAAGAGCAGGGCGGAAGGCGGCCTGCGCGGCCTCATGTTCAAGCTCTTCTACAAGGTTCTTGGCTTGCTCGCCGACTTTCCGATTCCGCTCAACGCCGGCATCTTCGGGTTGCTCGATCGCCAGGCGGTTGACGCAGTTGTGCAATTGTCGGAGTCGAATCGCTACATCCCGGGCTTGCGGGCGTGGGTCGGCTACAAAACGGCGACCGTTTATTACGAACGCGCTGAACGGGCCGCGGGGGAGCCGAAGCAGAGTTTCTGGAAGCTTCTGCGTTATGGCCTCGACGCGATCTTCAGCTTCAGCTATAAACCGTTGCGCCTGAGCTTGACGCTGGGTTTGACCGTCGCGGCGTTTGCGATGCTGTATGGTTTCCTCCTGGTGATTTGCCGCGTGTTCGGCATCGGGCTGTTCGGCGTCCCCGTGGTGGATGGCTATACGTCTACCATTGTTGCGATTTTGTTTTTGGGCGGCGTGCAATTGATCAGCGTCGGCATCCTGGGCGAATACATCGGACGCATTTACGACGAAGTGAAACGGCGGCCGCTCTTTTTGGTCCGCCAGGTGCATCAAGGTCCCCTTCATGAACGCGACCGAATACACGAAGCTGAACGAGATCGATCAGCAGCACTGGTTCTACACGGGCAAGCGAGCGACGGTGCGGCACTGGATCAGCCAATACCGTTCCCTCACGGCCGATGACCTGCTGATCGACGCCGGCTGCGGCACCGGAACGTTCCTCGCGGAAATGTCGGGAACGTGCCAGGTGATGGGCCTCGACGATCACGACGAGAGCATCGCCATCGCCCGGCCACGCCTCGAATCGCTCGGCGGCCAGGTGCTGCAAACGACGCTCGATGACGTCGCCTTGGGCGACGGCTGCGCGAGCGTGGTGACGGCGCTCGATGTGCTCGAACATCTCGACGACGATCATGCCGCGGTCCATGAGCTGACGCGATTGTTGAAGCCGGGCGGCCTGTTCGTGGTGACGGTGCCGGCGCTGCGGATGTTGTGGAGCGACTGGGACGTGGCGCTGCATCATCGGCGGCGTTATCATCGCTGGGAATTGCGTGAGTTGTTGAATCTGCCCTCTCTTGAATTGCTGCGCTGCAATTACTTCAATTCGATCGCGTTCTTGCCGGTCGTCGCGGTGCGCATGTGGCGAAAAGTCTGTCCGCCGCGGCCCGGGTCCGATCGCGCGGAAGATCGCATTCCGTCGTCGTGGCTCAACGGGCTGCTTTATCACACCATGGTCAAGCCCGCGTGCTGGAGCTGGTATCAGCCGCCGGTGGGCGTGTCGCTGTTGGCGGTGGCGCGCAAGCGCTAATATCCGTGGTGCAGGCGGCTCGCCTGCACGAATCTAAAAATGTGCAGGCGAGCCGCCCGCACCACGTCACTTTCTATAACATCCTTCGCCGCCCGAAGGATGTCCGACCATGACCCAACCCGCTCGCAACGAACCCAAACGCGTCGCCGCCATCGTCACCGAATATCGGCGCTGGTCGCACGCCGATGTCATCGTCGGCAAAATCCTCGAAGGCTTCGACATGGACCGCAAGAGCTATCCAAACCTGCGGCTCGTGTCGATGTTCGTCGATCAATACCCCAAGATGGACATGAGCCGCGATCTGGCGAAGCAGTTCGGATTCACGATCTACGATTCGATCACCGGCGCGGTGACGCTGGGCCGCAAGGAAGTCGCGGTGGATGGCGTGTTGCTCATCGGCGAGCATGGGGAATATGAACGCAGCGCGCGCGGCCAGATCATGTATCCGCGGCGGCGATTCTTCGAGCAAACGACCGATGTCTTCGTCCGATTTCGGCGCGTCGTGCCGGTGTTCAATGATAAGCATCTGTCGTACAACTGGGCCGACGCGCGGTGGATGTATGATCGGGCCCGCGAGCTGATGTGTCCCTTCATGGCCGGCTCGTCGTTGCCGGTGACGTGGCGTCGCCCGAGCTTGCGGCTCGCGCGGAATTGCGAATTGACGGAAGCCGTGCAGGTCGGCTACGGGCCCTTCGAAGGCTACGGCTTTCACGCTCTGGAAGGCTTGCAATGCATGGCCGAGCGTCGCCGCGGCGGCGAGACGGGCGTGCGTGCGGTCACGTGTCTGCAAGGCGAAGCGATGTGGGCCGCGATGGACCGCGGCGTCTTTTCCCGCGAACTGCTCGAAGCCGCGATGTCGCATGTGCCGGCTCATGCTACTGGCGATTATCGCAAGTTGACGGTCAAGACCAACGACGCCGGCGTTTTCATCATCGAGTATCGCGACAGCTTCAAGGGCGCGGTGGCGATGCTCAATGGCTGGACGTACGAAGGCGACGGCGGGGCGTTCACGTTCGCGGGGCGGATTCGCGGCGAGGATCGTATTGCGTCGTGCGCGTTTTATTTGCAGCAGCCGGATCCGTTTGGTCATTTCGCGTATCAGTTACGCGCCATTGATTCGATGATTCATACGAATCATGTGCCGTATCCAGTCGAGCGGACGTTGCTCACGACGGGCATTCTTGATGCGGTGATGATCAGCAAGGCGGAGAAGAATCGCCGCGTGGAGACGCCGCACCTGGATATTCGCTATCAGCCGACGGAGTGGGGTTTCGCGACGGATCGGCTGCCGGAGCGGGTCAAGCGATGATTTCCGTGGACTACGATTCCAATCGTGGCGAACCCGGTTGGTCGAGCGTTCCACGATTGGAATCGTAGTCCACGAGCAGTCGGTAATGGAGAGCGCTCCACGATTGGAATCGTAGTCCACGAGATTCATCAAGGAATTTCGTCATGGAACGAGAGATAATTCGACGCCGTTATCTGCCACATTGGGACGTTCCGGGCGCCGCCTATTTCGTGACCACGTGTTTATTTGATAGCATCCCTGCCAAGGGACTCTTGGATATCGCCAATCACCGGCGCGAGTTGGAATTACAACCACGCTCCGCCGACCTAACGGTGGCCCGTTGGCGCACGCGACTTTGGAAGTTGAATTTCGTTCGCATTGAGAATTGGTTGGATTTTCAATCGTCAAATCGGCTTCTCGCCGACGCCGCTCTGGCTCAGATCGTTGTCGATGCCATTCGTTTTTTTGCGGAGGAGCGTTATGACCTCTTGGCATATGTCGTAATGCCGAGTCATTATCATTGGCTGTTTCAACCCAGATAAGAATGGGTGGAATCCTTGAATGGACCCAAACGAACTCCGCGAGAACGAATTACTTACAGCTTGAATCGGTTCACGTCAACCAAATGCAACAACCACCTCGAAAGGTGCGGGCCGTTTTGGCAGAAAGAGTCTTTCGATCATTGGGTTCGAGATGTTGATGAACTGGAGCGGATCATTCGCTACATTGAGGAGAATCCCGTGAAGGCGGGGCTGGTGGCGTCGCCCGAGGATTGGCCGCATTCGTCGGCAAACCTTCGGAAATTGCTGAATTTGGAATGGGGCGCCATGTTGCCTCGCGGCACGCCACGATTGGAATCGTAGTCCACGGACGCCACGATTGGAATCGTAGTCCACGGACGCCACAATTGGAATCGT
>DAIOGM010000046.1:17123-26849 GCA_036745215.1 Gemmataceae bacterium | reverse complement strand
TTACTTTTTCGCGCTATCGAAATTTCAAGATAAGCTGCTCGATTTCTACGCGAAGAATCCGCATTTCATTCAGCCGGAGTCGCGCCGCAATGAGATCGTGTCGCTTGTGAAAACCGAGTTGAAAGACGTCAACATCACCCGCGCTGGCGAAGCGTGGGGAATCAAAGTCCCGTTCGATCCAGGATTCACCATATATGTTTGGTTCGACGCGCTTTTGAATTACATCACCGCCATCGGCTACTGCAGCGACGACGCCCGCTTCTCGAAATCGTGGCCCGCCGACATTCACTTCATCGGCAAGGACATCACGCGCTTCCACTGCGCCTTGTGGCCCGCGATGTGCTTTGCCGCCGGTATCGAGCCGCCGCGCTCGGTGTTCGGGCACGGGTTCGTCTACATCAAAAAGGACGAGGCCAGCGCCGCTGAAAAAATATCCAAATCGCTCGGCAACTTCGTCGAGCCGATGGAGATCATCACGAAGTTCTCCTCGGACGCGTTCCGCTATTACTTCATGAGGGAGTGCCCGTTCCCCGGCGACGGCGAGTTTAGCTGGAGCCGATTTGCGAGCGTCTACAATGGCGACCTCGGCAAGAATCTGGGAAATCTGCTGAGCCGGGTGGCGACGTTGATTGTCAGCAGCTTCGACCGCACCCTGACGGGGACCGCGGGGCAGACGCCGACGGCGATTGTCAGCGACCTGGCGGAAACGGTTCGCCAGGTGCAGGCGCATGTGGAAGCGTGCCAGTACAACGTGGCGCTGGAGAAAATCTGGCGGCAGATTCTCGATCCGGCCAATCAATATGCCGAGAAGAACGAGCCGTGGAAGCTGGTGAAATCCGACAAGGACGCGGCTCGGCCCGTGCTGTTCAATTTGACGGAGATCTTGCGCATCGTGTCGATCCTGGTGAAGCCGGTGCTCGTGCGATCCGCGGAGACGATCTATCGCAGCTTCAATTTTTCGCAGCCATGGGAGAACGTGCGTTACGCGGATGTGTGCGCCCGCCCGGCGCAAACGGACGATCTGCGCTTTGTTGCCGAGCTGGATGAACGCGGCAAGCCGAAGCCGTTGTTTCCGGTGATCAAATGACGAAGTCCAAGCGAGCCATGGGGTTTATCCCCATGGAATGGGTTCCCCAACCACGGGGATAAACCCCGTGGCTCGCTGGCGCGAATCAGGCGACCGCGTCCTCGACGATGGTCGTCGCCTTGCGCCGTTGGTTCTTGCGAATCGGCAACCACGGCATGATGCCCGCGCCGCCGCCGAGAAGTCGGTAAGTGATCAACAAAAGAGTCGTGCCGCCCAGCGCGACGAAGAAGCCGATCAAGCTGATCGGCGTCACGTCGGCGCCTTCGACGAAAAACGCCAGAAGGGCGGCGCCGATGACGCTGCCGAGGATGCCGAGGATGACGGTCGCGAGCGCCCCGCCGCCGTCCTTGCCGGGCAGGACCGCCTTGGCGATCAGCCCGACGATCGTGCCGAAGCCGACCCACTCCAGGCCGGTGTGCATCCATTGCGAAATCAAATCGAAGTCCATGGCATCCCTACCTTGGCGTGACGAGATTGCGAGATTTCAACTGTCATCGGCAACGGCCGCCGCGCCGATGCAGTGAATTGTCTAGCCGCTTGCGGTTTCGCGCCCGCGCGGTCAATCGGAATAACCGTTGTTTCCGGCGCGGTTGCCCCATTTCGCCTCGCTTCGCGCGATATTTCCCTTGGCAAGCGAGGCAAAATCAGTCACAATTTTCAATAGGTTCTTTCCGAACCGATAAGCGAAGACGGTGCGACGTTCATATCGCGGGGATGCCATGGCCAAGTCGAAAAAGAAAGCCAAAGACGAGGAAGAAGTTGTCGAAGAAGCCGACGCCGAAGAGGCGGAAGCCGAAGTCGATGAAGAAGAAGCCGAAGTTGAGGCCGAGGAGGAGGCTGAAGCCGAAGCCGACGAGGACGATACGGACGCCAAGGCCGACGAGGACGACGAAGACAAGGCCAAGGACGACGACGATGATTCCGACGACGATGACGACGAAGAGAGCGTTGACATCACGCCGCCGCCGCCGAAGCCGAAGATCACCAGGACCACGGGCGTCTTGATTCTCCTTAACTGGGTCATGGCCGTCGTGTTTTTCGCGTGCGCCGCCTTCGATCACACGTCCCGATCGTACTACACCTATCGCACGCTGGCCAACTACGCGCAAGTCTGGGGCTTGCCGCTCCGCGAGGAAGAAGATTTCAAGTCCACGTCCATCTATACCCGGCCGGTGCAACGCCTCACGCCGGAACAACTCAAGAAAGCGTTTAATGAACGCAACACGGGCAAATCCGTGGGCAGCGACAATTTCGTCGCGGTTGAAGAAGAAGTCCCGTTCTACCTGCGGCCAAGCGACATGACCGAGGAAGTTCGCACGGAACTCTTTTTCGGCATCCCCAAACCGGTCGCCACGCTCGAGGACGCGATTGAAGACCTGAAGTCGTCCCTGCCCGGCCAGATTGCCGCGGCTGCGCGGGAAGTCGCCGAGTCGTTTGCCACGAAGACCGATGGGGACAAACGCGCCTTCGTGACGAAGAACCTCATTATCCCGGGCGATCCGCCGCGCGTGAAGAAGGTGGAAGATCAGATTACGGCCGCAACCGGGGACGCACTCAATGATCTCGTCAAACGCGCCATCGTGCACAAGACGCTCTTCACGATGGCTTTCGACTACGCGCAGGTGAAAGCGCTCGACGACACCTTGAACGCCAAGAAGGGCGCGGACCTCGACAAGTTCGTCGCCGACAGCGTCGAACGGCGCATCTATTACGATATCCTGGCGCCGATCAACGTCTTCCGTCCCGGCGAGATGATCGATCCCGCCAAGCGTTTCCAGATCGAACGCTTAGGTGATCAGAAGGTCACGCTCGACCAGATGAAGGGCTGGCTGGAGAAACGCCTCGACGCGTCGATCGCCAAGCAGTATCTCGTTGAAGACGCTCACCTGGGCGAGGCGGTCTGGAAAAAGGGCGAGCCATCGGAAAAGGCCCGGGAGCGCGATTCGATCGAGAAACGCAAGCACATCGCCTTCATCCTGTTCGCCCTGAGCCAGGTGCAAAAGCCGATCGTGGGCACGAAGCTGCTCGACAAGAGCGTCGAACGGGCCCAGGTGATCAGCGGCATCTACGAATTCACGAATGCCTCGGTGGATTACGTTCGCACCATGGGCATCCTGAAGCAACGCGTCGCCGACACGATTCTCGCCGATCGGCAGGGCGTCATCTTGACCATGAAGAAAGGCGAAAAGGACGAGACGAATGTCCGAACGCCCGGCTTCATCGACGAGTACGAAAGCGCCGTCGATCGCCTCGTCAAGATTCGCGAGCAAATCCTGACCGCCAACGCCCGGCTCGCCGACGTCAAGAGCCAGCGTGACGAATTCATCAAGACGCACGACCGCCGGGCCATCCAGCACAAGGACGCCACGGATCGGCTCCTCAAGGCACGCGCCAACACGCAGAAGCATGCCGTCGAGCTGCGCGATCTGCAAAACCAGCTTCACAACGCCTTGCTCGATTTGGCCGACGCCGGCGAGCGCAACTTTGAAATCGAGGCGCAGATTCGCGCCATCGAATTGGACTTCATCCGCCGGACGCAACCCAAAGGAGGGAAATAGCCATGTTCAATGCATTGGCCAAATCCCTGGTGGCCTTTCACACCGTCGTCAGTTTCGGCGCGTTGACGTTCGCGTTCTGGATATTCACGCAGGGCCGCGACCTGGCCTTCACCGAGCCGCGTCAGGTGGCGGTTGACTGGAGTTCCGATAACACGCCGACCAAATGGGTTCGGCACGCGTCGGAGTATGACAAGAGCGTCGCCGCCCTCAAGGAAGCCATGCGGACGCGCGATGCGTTGTACGTCTACGTCAAGCCGCAACTCGAGGCGATTCGCGAAACGGAACCGGCGCTGCCTCACAACCATCTTCATTACCGCGCCGAGCTGGAACGAATAAACAAATCGACCGACGACATCGTCGTATCCCGCCTCAAGGAGGGGGGTCTCGGTATGGGTCTCGACCAGTTCGGCAAACCCGCGACGGAGGATCAGCCGGTCAAGGGCCTCGGCAAATCGTACGAGTCGGCGAAAGTCGAATGGAAGTCGATCAACAGTGAGATTGCCAAGGTCGATAAGGAGTCGGAAGAGACGGTCGCCAAGACGAGAGCGTTCACGGCGGACCTGACCGGCACGGACGAGCTGAACAAGTACGTCCATCCGGGCTTGTACACGCTGATCGATCTGGAATACAAGGCGCAAACGCAGCTCAAGTCGGAGATGGAAGCGATCAAGCCGCACTGGTCGAAGGCGATCGAGCAGGCTCGCTTGTTCGTCTATCGCCGCACCGATCTCGAGGCGACGCTGCAAAAGTTGCAGGGAGCGGCGCCGAAGGTGGACAAGAAGTAGATGGAACTAAAACAATGACCAAGCCCCGGGGTTCGGAGTTCCTCACCCCGGGGCTTCCGGCTACTTTTTTTGCATGACGTAATACGACCACGTCGATCCTGGTTTCACCGCGAACTCCGTCGGCCTTGCCTTGCCGACCTCGGCGGTGCACATTTTCAGTTTGTCGCCGTCAAATTCAAAGATGGCCCGCAGGATTTCCCCCTGATGTTCCCCCTCCGTGATAACCCAATCAACCTCCGCGGGCGTCTTCGTTGGATCGACCCGCAAATAGTAATTGGCGACCACATCATCGTCCTTGCCGACATGGAACTTGTCCTTGACCACGATGGCGGAGTATTTCTTGCGCTCGGCGTCGCTCGGCTTGACGCCTTTTTCGTTCAGTTCGACGAACGACCACGAACCCTGAAAAGGCTTCAGCCGTTCCACATGGTCGATGTCCGTTCGGCACGAAGCGAATGCGAGCAACAAGAACGACACGAACAGGGGGACAACGAGCTTTCGGGGCATGAAACGCCTTTCGACGTGTATCGAGGTTTGGCGAAACCGGAGCCGTGGATAAGTAAAGCCCAGGAGTTGGCCGCTCCCGGGCTTTCTGGAGAGAAGAAAAGTCGCAGTCGAAATCAATCGGGCAGGTTGACGCTGTTATTGTCAATCGGGAGCAGGAAATTCTGGAGGTTGACGCCGTAAGAGAACGTGCGCACCGTTCCATCCGCCATCGCCATCAAGCCGCCGTCGGGCATGGGGCTGCCCCACTGGCTGGTGGTTGCGAGCGTGCCGTCGCGCATCCAGGTGTTCGTATCGCCGAGGCCGTTTCGCGCCGTGGCCAGCTGGCCGCCCGCGAAAATGGGCAAGCGAGCGCCGGGCAACGGATCGGTCAACGGGTAATCCGCGATTGCCAGGTAAGCATGGCCGGCAAAAATCGTGTTGGAAGTACCGTCGCTGATGGTGGAAAGTTTACGCTTCTTGTTGACAATCGCGAGATTGCTGCGATTGGCGGGTTCGTTCAAATAAGGATTGAGGGCATAATCCGTAGCGGGGCCTGCATAATAGGTCGATGTGCCGCCGCGCACGTTGACGTTCACGCGATTCACTGTGGTAACCACTTGCGCGTATCGTTCGCCCGCAATCAAAGGGACAATCGGGCCAGCGTCCGAAATGGCCGTAACGCTTGTCACGGTTGGCGGGGTAGTCGTATAGGTGCCTTCGATGTAGCCCGGACGATTGCGCATCGGGCACAGAAATACGCGAAGCGGCGTGGCGCCGGCTGGCAGCATCGTGCCGTTCTGCGCCTGATAGAGCGGTCCTTGATCCACATAAGGAAGGATCTGGTATCCCCACGAGCCGGATTCATTTTGTGCGGAATTGGCCATCATCGCGCCGGTGCCGTTGAAGGGCAGCCAGCTATTGGCGTCATGAAAGGCGTGCCCCGCCAGCGCCAATTGTTTGAGGTTGTTCGTCGATTGCGCCCGTGCTGCGGCGAAGCGAACCTTTTGCACGGCCGGCACCAATAGCGCGATCAGGATGGCGATAATCGCAATGACCACGAGAAGTTCAATCAACGTGAACCCAGACCGACGGCGGATGAGGGGATGTCGCATGCGGACCTCCAACGCCAAGAGAGAGAATGGCTTGTGAAAAAAGTGCTAACCCAACGTGAACGGAATTATGGTCAGACGCCAAGGAAGCTGTCAAACATTTTTTTCACGAATCCTACAATAATCTCGGTTTTAATCGTCCTCACAAATTCTCCACCGCAATCATCCAATGACGCTAATACCCCACCGGTTTCTATTTCGTGTTGCCCATCCGTGCATGTTCATCAAGGAATTGCCGTTGAAAAAAAACTCGCACCTGGTGGAGTTGGACGAGGGGCACCGCATCGACAACTTCGCCGGCATGGATAATGAGAAGAACTTCGCCGACGTTCGCCTGGGCTGGAATGAGCTGGGCATCGGGATATCGGTCGAAGTGCGCGGCAAGCAGCAGCTGGCGGTCGGCAATCCCGATCGGCCGCGCGGCTCGGACGGCGTCACGCTCTGGCTGGACATGCGCGACGCGCGGACCGGCCATCGCGGCAGCCGAAATTGTCATCAGTTCCACTTTCTCGCGTCCGGCGGCGGGCCCGAACACGACGAGCCGGCGTTTGTACAAACCAAAATCAATCGCGCCCTGGAAGATGCGCCGTTTGCCGCCGTGGGCGCCGTCTTGCTCAAGGTCCAGTCCAAGAAGAGCGGTTACCTGCTTGAAGCGTTTCTGCCCGCTTCCGTGCTCAACGGCTACGATCCCGATGAGCATCGCCGGCTCGGCTTCTTCTACGCGGTGCGCGACGACGAACTCGGCGAACAGCTCTTGAGCATGTCGCCGGAGTTTCCGTTCTGGGAGGATCCGAGCTTGTGGAGTGTGTTGGAGTTGAATCGGTGAGCGGAAGGCACGCGGATCAGGTCGCGCCGCTATCCGCTTCGCTTTCCTTGTTCGCCTGCCGCAATGGACCGCGGAACGTGATTCGGCCCTTGTTCAAGTCGTAAGGAGAAATCGCGACGGTGACGACATCGCCGGGGAGGATGCGGATGAAGTGCTTGCGCATCTTGCCCGCGATATGCGCAATAATTTCGTGCCCATTGTCGAGCTTGACGCGGAACTGCGTGTTGGCAAGAGCCTGCACGACTTTGCCTTGAGCAAGAAATGGTTCTTCTTTTGCCATCGGCTCTCATCGCTCCATGAGGAAGAATTACCATACGACGCACTGGTTACGCTAACTGTTGATGATACGTTTGGCCAGTACGATTAGTGCGAATTTCGCAATTGTTTCACAGTCACAACCGAAGCAAATCGCGCAACACCTGTTATGATAATCGTTTACGCCGATTCCGTTGAAGCGGTGCGTTCTGCATCGCTCAGCCAAAAACGTTCGACGAGCCATTGGATTACGTAATAAAACACCGGCGTCAAGAACACGCCAAACAACGTGACGCCCAGCATGCCCGCGAAGACCGCCGTACCGAGCGTGCGGCGCATCTCCGCGCCGGCCCCCTCGGACAACACGAGCGGCACGACGCCGAGGATGAACGCGAACGACGTCATCATGATCGGCCGCAGCCGAAGCTGGCACGCGTCCAGCGTTGCCTGCTTGATTGACGCGCCGGCCTCGCGCCGCGCCTTGGCGTACTCGACAATCAAGATCGCGTTCTTCGATGCCAGACCCACCAGGACGACAAAGCCGATCTGCGTGAAGATGTTGATGTCCATGCCTGCTATCAAAATGCCCGCGATGGAGCTTAACAAGCACATCGGCACGACGAGGATCACCGCGAACGGCAGCGATAAGCTCTCATATTGTGCCGCCAGGACGAGAAACACCAGAATGACCGCGAGCGCGAACACCCAGTATGCGGTGTTGCCTTTTTCATTCTGCAGGTACGCCAGCTCGGTCCATTCATGACGCATCGACGGCGGCAATTCATCCTTGATGAGTTCCTCCATCTTCGCGATCGTTTGCCCGGAGCTGTAGCCCGGCGCCGAATTGCAGTTGATGGCGGCCGCCGGATAAAGGTTATACCGCGTAATGACGAGCGGGCCGTTGACCGCTTTCACGTCCGCGATGGCGGCGAACGGGACCATCAGGCCTTGCGCGTTGGGCACGTGCAACTGCTTGAGGTCCTCAATTTGATTGCGAAACTCTTGTCGGGCCTGGACGTTGACCTGCCAGGTTCGGCCGTCGCGGTTGAAGTCGTTGACATAGAGCGAGCCGAGATAGACTTGCAGCGCGTTGTCGATGCTCGCCTTGTTCACTCCCATGACCTGAGCCTGGGCGCGATCGATGTTCAAGAAGAGCCATGGCGTGTTGGCGCGGTAGCTGGTGTAAAGCCCCTGGATTTCTTCTTGCTCATGGTTTTTCTCGACCATACTCTCGGCAACGGCTTGCAGCATCGTGGGCCCGAGGTTGTTGCGGTCCTCGATGATCATCTTGAATCCGCCGGACGTGCCGAGGCCGTCCACGGGCGGGGCGCCGAAAACGTTGATCACCGCCTCCGAGACCTCCGCCTTGAATTTGCGTTCCAGCCGACGCGCAATGTCGTCCGCGGACAGGCGGCCGAGCTTGGCGCGATCGTGGAAGTCGCTCAGCATGACGTACATCGCTCCGAAATTCGGCGCGTTGGCGTTGAGCAGAATCGATTGCCCGGAGATCGCGACCGTGTGCTGCACGCCTTTTTCGCGGAGGGCGATTTCCTCGATCTTCTTCATCACTCTTTTCGTGCGCTCGACCGACGCCGCGTCCGGGAGCTGCACGTTCACGACGAGATAGCCCTTGTCCTGCGACGGAATGAATCCCGCGGGAGCGGCCTGGAAACCGAAGCCGGTCAGGCCGACGAGGCCGGCGTAAAGAAGAAGGACCACCGCGCTGACGCGCAACGTCCAGCCGACGACGCGCGTGTAAATCCCGGTGGACCAATCGAATGCTTGATTGAAGAGCCGAAACGTCCAGCCAAGCAATGAATTCAGCGGCCTGCCGAGCCACCAGCCGAGCGCCGCGCCCACGCACATCAGCGTGATCGGAACGACGTACGGCTCGTTCAACCAAGGAAGCTCCGCCATGAGTGGACGCAGCGATTCCTCCGCCCAGCCGGCGGCGAACTTCCAGCCCAGCCAGCCGAAGATCATGACAAACGCAAACCGCGGCAACGCATCATAAACGCCGCGTTCGCGTGGCCGAAGCAGCAGGGCGGACATCGCCGGGCTCAACGTCAGCGAGTTGATCGCGGACAGCACCGTCGATACCGCGATCGTCAGTGCAAACTGGCGGAAGAACAATCCCGTGATGCCGCTGATAAATGCGCACGGGACGAACACCGCCGTCAACACGAGGCCAACGGCGATGACCGGCCCGGAAACCTGCTCCATCGCCTTGATCGTCGCGTCGCGCGGCGACAAGCCATGTTCAATATGATGTTCCACGGCCTCGACGACGACGATGGCGTCATCGACGACGATGCCGATCGCCAGCACCAGGCCGAACAGCGTCAAGTTATTCAAGCTGAAGCCGCCCGCCGCCATCACCGCGAATGTGCCGACAATCGCGACCGGCACCGCTAAAAGTGGAATGAGGGCCGAACGCCAGTTTTGCAAGAACAGCAGCACCACGGCCGCGACGAGGATAACGGCGTCGCGCAACGTCACAAACACCTCATCAATGGACTCGCGGATCACGGGCGTCGTGTCATAGACGATGGCGTAATCGACGTCTTCCGGAAAGCGGCCCTTCGCCTTGAACTCCTCCATCTTCTCGCGCACCGCGCTG
>DAIOGM010000046.1:0-17113 GCA_036745215.1 Gemmataceae bacterium | reverse complement strand
GAGCGCCACGCTCGTGCGCCCCTTCATCTCGCGCACCGCGCTGGCGACTTCGAGCGCGTTCGAGCCCGGCAGTTGATAGATCGACAGCGCCACCGACGGCTGGGCGTCCATCGTGCACGTCTGATCGTAGTTCTGCGCGTCGAGCTTGATGTCGGCGATGTCCTTCAGGCGAACGATGCGGTCTTCCTGCGTCTTGACGATCATCTCGCGAAACTGTTCTTCATCCGCGAGCCGGCCGAGCGTCGTCATCGTGAATTGAAAGACCTGCCCTTGCGGCACGGGCGGGGCGCCAATCTGGCCGGCGGCCACCTGAGCGTTCTGTTCGCTGATCGCCTTGACGACGTCGGCCGAGGATAGATTCCGCGCCGCCATTTTCTGCGGATCGAGCCAGATGCGCATGCTGTAGTCGCGCTGGCCCATGTAGGTGATGTCGCCTACCCCGGGCAGGCGCGCCAGCTCGTCGCGGATGTGGATCGTCGCGAAGTTGCTCAGGTGCAGGTTCGTCTGTGTTCCCGACGGCGAATAAAGATTGACGATCATCAAAACGCTCGGCGACTTCTTCTTGACCGCGACGCCTTTGCGCTTGACCAGCTCCGGCAAAATCGCCTGCGCCAGGGCCACGCGGTTCTGCACGAGCACCTGCGCCATGTTGAGGTCGATCTTGTGCTTGAAGGTGATCGTGCAGGTGTAGTTGCCGTCGTTGGTGCACTGCGACGACATGTACAGCATGCCTTCGACGCCGTTGACTTGCTGTTCGATCGGCGACGCGACGGTGTCGGCGACGACCTGGGCGTTGGCGCCCGGATACATCGCGGACACCTCGACGGTCGGCGGCGTGATCTCCGGATACTGCGCGATCGGCAACGGATACATCGCCAGCGGATTCATCGGAATCGCCAGCGCGCCCGCCAGAACGATGATGATCGACAGCACCGACGCGAAGATCGGCCGATCGATGAAGAAACGCGAGAACACGATTTACTCCAAATCCCTCGGTCCCAGGCTCTGCCTGGGACCGCACTGCCGCGAGGCTCCGCCTCGCTGAACCCAGATCAAACAAGATGCCAAAACCGGAACGCGAACAAGCGGTCGCCGGTTGATGCGCTATGCTCAGGATGCTGCGGCGAGGCAGAGCCTCGCGGCAGTGCGGTCCCAGGCGGAGCCTGGGACCGAGAGGTCAATTGCCATTTTCCCTGTACGGATTCTTCGCCTCGCCGCGCAGCGAACGCACCAAGATCATCGGTATCCGCAACGGGAACAACAACACCAGCCCGGCAAACCGCATCGGGCCGGACGCGAACGGCCGCGTGTCGCCGAGCGCGTCGATCACGTAAAAGAACACCGGCGTCAGAAACAGCCCGAACAGCGTGACGCCGAGCATGCCCGCGAACACCGCGGTGCCGAGCGTGCGGCGCATCTCCGCGCCGGCGCCGTGCGAAAGCAACAGCGGCACGACGCCGAGGATGAACGCCAGCGAGGTCATGACGATCGGCCGCAAACGCAACTGGCACGCTCGCAGCGTCGCGTCGCGCCGGTCGGCGCCCGCCTCGCGCAGGTGCTTGGCGAATTCGACGATCAAGATCGCATTCTTCGATGCCAGGCCGACCAGGACGACGAAGCCGATCTGGGTGAAAATATTGATGTCCTGCCTGCCGATTGCGACGCCGGCGATGGCGCACAGGATGCACATCGGCACGACGAGGATCACCGCGAGCGGCAGCGACCAGCTTTCGTATTGGGCCGCGAGCACCAGAAAAACCATGACGACCGCGAAGCCGAAGATCAACATCGCGGTATTGCCCGATTTCACCTCCAGGAACGCCAGCTCCGTCCATTCGTAAGTGGTATTGGGCGGCAGATTACGCTGGGCGAGCTTTTGCATCAGGTCGATCGCGTCGCCGGAGCTGACCCCCTGGCCCGCGTTGCCCGTCACCGGCGCCGCGGGGTACGTGTTGTAGCGCGTCAGCACCAGCGGCCCGTTGATCTCCTTGACGCTCGCCAGCGAACCGAGCGGCACCATTTCGCCCTCTAAATTGCGCACTTGCAGCCGGCGAATGTCGTCGATCTTGTCGCGATATTGCTGATCGGCCTGGATGATGACTTGCCAGGTTCGGCCATAGAGGTTGAAGTCGTTCACGTAAAGCGAGCCGAGGTAGATTTGCATCGTGTCCGTGGCGTCCTTGTACGGCACCTGCATCGCCATCGCCTGGGCGCGGTTGATATCGACGTAAAGCGACGGCACGTTGGCGCGGAAGACCGTCGAAATCTCCGTGAAAGCCTTGCGTTCCGTCACCGCGGCTTGGTCCGGCAGCTTGACGCGGCGTTTGCCATGGATGTTGACGCTGTTGCCGAGCTCGACGAGATGTTCGACGCTTTCTTGCAAGGCGAGTGGGCCTTGATTGCCGCGATCCTGGATCATGATCTTGAAGCCGCCGGCCCGGCCGACGCCGCGAATCGGCGGCGGCGAGAACACGGACACCTGCGCGTCGGTGACTTCCCGTTTGAAACGTTCGCGCAGGTTGGCGATGATGGTTTCGCTGTAAAGATCGCGCGTTTGGCGATTCTTGAATTCGTCGAGCATCACGAACAGCGAGCCAAAGTTCGAGCCGCCGGCGTTCAAGACGAGCGAATTGCCGGACATCGCCGACATGTGTCGCACGCCGGGTTCTTCGAAGACGATGTCTTCGACCTGGTCCATCACTTGCTTGGTGCGTTCCATCGACGCGGCGTCGGGAAGTTGCACGTTGATCATGAAGTAGCCCATGTCCTGGCTGGGGATGAAGCCGCGCGGCACCTGCGTGTAGCTCCAGCCGGTCAAGCCAAGGAGGCCGACGTACACGAGCAGCACCAGCACCGCGCCGCGCAGCGCCCAGCCGACGACGCGAATGTAAATCTTCGTGGACAGGCCGAATGCATAATTGAAAGCGCTGAAAAATAGTCGAAGCAGCAAATTGAGCGGCCGGCCGAGCAGCCAACCCGCGAAAGCGGCGGCCAAGACAAGGAGACAAGGAGACAAGGAGACAAGGAGACCGACGGTGAGCGGCGCATCTGCCGCGGCTGAGGCGGCGGCCATAATGGTCTCGCCCAAATACCACCAAGCGATCCAGCCGCCGAGCACCGCAAACGCCAATCGCGGCAACGGATCAACTGGTTCAATCTCCTTGTCTCCTTGTCTCCTTGTCTCCTTGTCTCCTTGTCTATTCTTAGGTCGAAGCAGAATCGCCGCCAAAGCCGGGCTCAACGTCAACGAGTTGAACGCGGAGATGATCGTCGAGACCGCGATGGTCAACGCGAACTGGCGAAAAAACTGCCCGGTGATGCCGCTGATGAATGCACACGGCACGAACACCGCGCTCAACACCAGCCCGACTGCGATCACCGGGCCGGACACCTGCTCCATCGCCTTGATGGTCGCCAGCCGCGGTTCGAGGCCGCTTTCGATGTGATGCTCGACCGCCTCGACGACGACGATCGCATCATCGACCACGATGCCGATCGCCAGCACCAGGCCGAACAGCGTCAACGTGTTCAGACTAAAGCCCAGCGCCGCCATGACCGCGAAGGTGCCGATCACGGCCACCGGGACGGCCACCAGCGGGATGATTGCCGAGCGCCAGTTTTGCAGGAACAAGAGCACCACGGCGGCGACGAGGATGACCGCGTCAAAAAGCGTCTTGAATACCTCGCGGATCGATTCGCGCGTGTAGGGGGTCGTGTCGTAGGAGATTTGATAGGCGACGCCGTCGGGGAAGTCCTTTTTCAACTCCTCCATCTTGGCGATCACCAGGTCCGCGGTTTCCAGGGCGTTCGCGTCGGGGAGTTGAAAGATCGCCACGCCGATGGACGGCCGCTTGTCCACTTTCACGGTCTGGGCTTCGTTGCGTGCCGACAGCGTGATGCGCGCGATGTCTTTCAAACGCACCGTACTGCCGTCCGGGGTTGCCTTGACGATCACCTGGCCGAATTCTTCGATCTCGGAAAGCCGGCCGAGCGTGGAGAGTGGATATTGAAAAACTTGCCCCTCCGCCATCGGCGGCTGTCCGATGCTGCCCGACGCAACCTCGCGATTCTGGTCGCGCACCGCCTTGGCGACGTCTCCGGCGGTGAGGCCGAGCGACGCGATGCGCTCCGGATCGACCCAAAGGCGCATGCTGTAATCGCGCTGGCCCATGATCGACATATCGCCGACGCCGGGCACGCGCGCGATCTCTTCCTTGACCATCGTGTAGGCGTAGTTGCTCAGGTAGAGCGAGTCGTAACGCTGGTCGGGCGAGTAAAGGTTGACCGTCATCAAGATGTCGGGCGACTTCTTGCGCACGCGCAGGCCCGTTTGCTTGATCACCTCCGGCAGCCGCGGCAACGCGAGGTTGACGCGGTTTTGCACCAACACCTGCGCGAGATTGAGATTGACGCCGTGCTCGAAGGCGATGGTTAGCGAATACGAGCCGTCGTTGGTGCACTGCGACGACATGTACAGCATGCCTTCGACGCCGTTGACTTCTTGCTCGATCGGCGTGGCGATGGTTTCCGAAACGACTTCGGCGCTGCCGCCGGGATAGTTGCAATCGACCTGGACGGTCGGCGGCGAAATGGGAGGGTACATGGCGACCGGCAACGGATACATCGCCAGCGGATTCATCGGCAGCGCCATCGAACCGGCGAGGACGATGATGATCGACAGCACCGAGGCAAAGATGGGCCGATCAATGAAGAAGCGGGAAATCACGGTCGGGTTCCGCGGTATGAGGAGGCCGTTTACGTTTAGCGCTCGCAGCGGTCGCGCGAGCGCTAAACGTAAACGGCGGGTGCTACGGCGCCGACGCCGCGCCCTTCGCCGGCGCCGGCGGACGATCACGCAGCAATTGCGCTTTCATGACCGTATTGAGCTGAGAAACGCCAGCGCTGGCAGGAACGAGTTCGGGCCGGGCATCGACCTTGGTTCGCGGCCGGACGCGCTGCAGACCGCTGACGATGACGTTCTCTCCGTCCTCCAGGCCTTCGACGATGATCTTCTTGCCTTCCGCCGTCAACTCAAAGGCGCCGTCTTTCTTGAGCTTGTAACGAGCCTCCTCGATCACGCGGTATTCCTTGATCTGAGCGCCGGTCTTGATCTTGCGGTAAACGACTTCGTTGTCCTTGTCCACGACATAGACAAATTTCTGCCCTTGATCGGAGCCGAGCGCTCGCTCAGGAATGACGACCGCAGCGTGCGGCAACCCGATCGGATAGCGGACGCGCACGAACAGCCCTGGCGAAAGCAACTTCTTGGGATTCTCAAACACCGCCCGCATCCGCTTCGTGCCGGTGCCGGGGTTGACGGCGTTGTCCACGAAATCGACGGCGCCAATGTGCAGGAAATCTTTTTCATCGGAGAGGGCGAGCAGCACCTTCGCGTCGATCTCGATCGTCCGCGACTTGCCTTCGCCGATGCGGCGGCGATCCCGCGCCAGCGTGGTCCGCTCATCCACATCGAAATAGGCGTAAATCGGATCGTAAGTAACAAGAGTCGTCAGCACCGTCTTCTCGGCTTCGACGAAGTTGCCCGGATCGATCATGGCGCGGCCCGTCAATCCACCGACCGGCTCCGCGTAGACCTTGGTGTAGCCGAGGTTGATCTCCGCCTTCTGCCGGCTCGTGACCGCGACTTTTTCGGACGCGACCGCTTCGTTGTAGTCCCCCATCACCTTTTCATAATCTTCCGGGCTGATCGATTTGTTCGACTTGAGCGCCTTGGCGCGATCATAGTCGCTCTTGAGTCGTTTGAGACGCACGCCGGCCTGGTTCACTGAGGCATCGGCCAGGTCAAACTCGGCTTGGTAAAAAATGGCGTCGATCTCGAAAAGCAAGGCGCCCTTCGGAACTTCCTGGCCTTCCTTGAAATGAATCTTCTTCAAGTAGCCCTTCACCTGAGCGCGAATGTCGATGCGATGAATCGGCTCCAGCCGGCCCGTGAAATCCTCGAAGTCGGTGATCTCGCGCGTGACGGCCGGCGCGACCACGACTTCCACCGGCTTGCTCGGCGTGAGCTGGGCTTCCTTCTTGGTGCAACCGGAAATAGCAAAGACAAAGGCGCATGCCGCAAGGGCAAGTGTCAACGAACCCAGCCGCGCAACGGTTGAGCCGCAAGGCATCGAAGTTTCCCTGTACACGAGTCGCCCCAAGGCAGGTCGGTTCCGGTCTGGAACCGCGGGGACCAATGAGAACAAAATGAACCCGCCAGTTCGATTATCAATGGCGTGATGGGCGATGTCAAGTTTATTCCGGGCGGCTTTGAAAAACACATTCAGAAGAACCGGCGAGCCGAGCCCCGTCAGGGCCCGGCTGAGTATGGCGATGACTCAACCGGCCCCTGACGGGGCTCGGCTCGCCGTGCCCTTGAACTACAAGGCGATGCAAGGTATCATCCTTCTGTAAAGGATTTTCTCGCTTCCGAGCTGTCCGACGGCGAAAATTCAATGCGCACCTGCGATCCAAAGCGTGGCATGCAAATCCTAGAATCGGCCGCCCAGCTCTTCGCCAGGCATCGCTATCACGAAGTTCGCATGGACGACATCGCCGAGCACGCGGGCGTCGCCAAGGGCACGTTGTATCGCTATTTCCACGACAAGGAAGATCTCTACTGTGCCCTCGCCATCCACGGCCTGGAGCGTCTGTTCGACGAATCGCGCGACACGATTGCCGCGTTCGACGATGCCGACACGAAGTTGCAAGCGTTCATCGCGCATGTCGTGTCGTTCTATGAACAGTATCCCTATTTCCTGGAATTGATTCAGCGCATCGAGACGTCGAATTCACCGGCGTCGCAGGAGGCATTGCATTCGATGCGCAACCAGTTCTATCTCATGATCACCGACGTGATCAAGCAACTCAACGGCGGCGATCATCCGGCGACCGAACATCCGCAGCTGGCATCGCTGGCGCTGCTTGGCATGATTCGCGGCGTCTTGCGGTTCACGCCGCAGCCGTGGCCGGCCCATCTCGCGGACTGGATCTTCCATCTCTTCAAGCACGGACTCTGCGCGGAAGCGCCGTCCATCGCAAATCACGACAACGCGATTGTGTGATTGCTCAAACGTTCAAATCCCGCCGGTGTAATCAAGTAATTGTGTTCGATGCGAATTCCGCCGACGCCGTCGATGTATAGTCCCGGCTCCAGCGTGACGACGTCGCCCGTGATAAGGGATTGCGTTGCGCCGCGGACGATGTACGGGTCCTCTGGATGAGTAATGCCCAACCCATGTCCCGCGTGGTGCGGGAACGCATCGGCGACACCCGCCTTCTCGAAGACGCCGCGCACCGCGTTGTATACCGTCAAGCAAGGCGTCTCGGCACGCAGCACTTTTTCGCCGGCGGCCATCGCGGCGACGCACAGGTCATACAGCCGCTTCTGCTCCGCCGTCGGTTTGCCGCCAATTACAAGTGTGTTGGTGAAATCGCTGCGATAGCCGCCGATGACGACGGAGTAATCGAGGATGAGCATGTCGCCGTCTTTGAGCACTTGATTCGTCGGCGCGCCGCCGCGGCGTGCTGATCCCGGGCTGACCGCGAAATCGCCGTAGACGACGACGGGCATCCCCGCCGCCTTGACGCACGCGCCGGCGATGCCGTTGTAAACGTCGAGCTCACTCATGCCGGCCTTGACATTGGCGCGCGCCCACGCATGCCCCACGTCGGTAGCGCGCATGCACGTCTTGAGCGCATCCACCTCATCGGGGTCCTTTTGGCGACGCATGGCGGCTATGGTGTGGATGACTTGCGCCGCCAGCGGGTCGCCGGGCCGATCGTGCACGCGCAGCCCGCCGCGCATCGGATTGACTTCGCTCAATACCGCAAGCTGACGCGGCCCGTGCCCCGGCGTCTGCCCGTCGTACCACGAAATCGACCGCCGTTCATCGACGTGAGCCGTTAACGTGGACTTCGGCGCGCGATTCTCGCACAAGAGCTTCGCGTGCCCGTCCTTGCGGACCATGAGATAACCGGGAAAGCCGGCGCCGAGGCTGATCGGATCGACCCAGTAATTGGCGAAGTACACCAGATGGATCGGATCGCTCAAGAGCAAGTAATCGCTCTCCGGCGGCGGATCGAGCTTCGCCCACAATCGTTCGCGGCGGCGTCGGCAACCTTCGGCGGTGAGCATGGCGGGGTCCTTTCAAGTTGGGCGAGATTGGTGTTATTGTAAGCCGCATGCTTGTGGTATCATTGACAAATCAAAAGCGTTTGCGACAATTGCCTGACATCGATTCGCCAGCCGTTGGAGTGAACCATGGCAACGGACATCATGCCTCCTCCGAACTTGACGCCGCTGCTTGAACCTCCGACCAAACTGGCACGCGAACGGAGCGCGTTTCGACGTTTGCTGCCGGCCCTGCTTGACCAATATCGCAACCAGTATGTTGCAATTCACGACGAAAAAGTGGTTGGTACGGGCCCGGACCTTCTGTCCGTCGCGCTGGCTGCGTACGACCGATTCGGCTATCAACCGATATACGTGGATTTGGTGACCGACGAGCTGCCGCGGCCCGTCCGCATTCCGCACTTCAAACCTCTGTCAACACGCACGGCGTCATGATTCGCTATCAATACGTGACTGATTTCGCACCGCCAGCGCCGTTTGTGAACCTCAAACTTCAGGGCCCGAATGCGGGTCCAAAAAGCGAATCTCCAGCACAGCTTGACAGCGCGGCCGACCGAACGGTGATTCCGGGACGCCTTGTTGCGGAGTTACAATTAACGAGCGTACGACAAATCATGGTGGAAGGCCTCGGCGGCGACGTGCACACGCTCGACGCATTTGTCGTCTGGATTCAGATTCACGATCTACAACCGATTGCCGCGGAAGTCGTGGCGCATGACGACGAAACATTTGTGCTGCTCGGCCGTGATGTTCTCAACCAGCTTCGTATCGTACTTGACGGACCCAAACAGATCCTGGAAATCGGTTGACCTAGTCGATCGAAGCGGCAAGAAGCATGCCTGTCAAACGCCGAAGTCTCAAATAGAACAACTTCATCTGTTGCATTACGGAACAACCTGCGGTTCCTCGCTTGTCGTCATGGTGAACAGGAACCGCTCATGATCGGTGCGTTTGTGTCTTCCGCCGTCCTGGATAAACGCGAAACGAAGATTCGGAGCATGTTCAACAACATCGCTCCGAGTTACGATTTGCTCAATCATCTCTTGAGCTGCAATGTCGATCATTACTGGCGCTGGCGGACGACGCGAATTGTGCCGCCGGTAGTGCTGCCCCCTCACCCCCGGCCCCTCTCCCCCGGAGGGGAGAGGGGAGAAATGCCGGCGCCGATCCTCGATCTTTGCACCGGCACCGGCGATCTTGCGCTCGCCTACAACCGTGCGGCCAAGGGATTGGTACCGATCGTCGGGGCCGACTTTTGCCATGAGATGCTCGTGCGGGCCGAGGCGAAGGTGAAACGCACGAAGGTCGAGCAGATTCGGTTTCTCGAAGCGGACGCACAGCATTTGCCGTTTCCCAGCGACACGTTTCAGATTGCGACCGTCGCCTTCGGTCTGCGCAATGTGACCGATACCGACAAGGGCATCGCCGAGATGGTGCGCGTGACGCGGCCGGGGGGCAAGGTCGCCATCCTCGAATTCTCGCAGCCGCGCGGCATCGTGACGGGGCCGATGTATCGCTTGTATTTTCGCCATGTGTTGCCGCGCCTGGGGCAGATGATCTCGCGTTCGAAGGACAACGCGTATCGCTATTTGCCGGAGAGCGTCATGCAATTTCCCGACGGCGAGGCGCTCGCGGAACGATTGCGCGGGCACGGCCTGGTCGATGTGAAGTGGTATTCCATGACGTTCGGCATCGCGACGCTTTATGTGGGGACGAAAAAACCGATCTTCGTTTAGCGTCCGCGTGGCGCCGCGCGGGCGCTAAACGAAGTAGACGAAATCATGAGCGCACAAGAACATCTCCTGGTCCGCGCCGCCCGCGGCGAGCCCATCGAACGGCCGCCGGTGTGGGCGATGCGCCAGGCCGGCCGCTGGGACCCGGAGTTCAACAAGCTGCGCGCGGGCATGCCGTTTTTCGAATTCTCCGAGAACGTCGAACTGGCCGCGAAGGCGTCGCTGTTGCCCAAACGATTTGGCGTCGATGCGATCATTCTCTTTTACGACATCACCACATTGACCGTGGCGATGGGGCTGCCGTTCACGCTGCAACCGAATCGTGGGCCGGTGCCGGATCGCGTTGTGAGCACGATGGAAGATGTTGAGCGATTGGAACCGGAACCGCGGCCGGAGCGATTCGGGCACATCGTTGGCCTGCTGCAACGCGTGAAGGCGGAGCTATCGCGGGGCAGCCCCCTCACCCCCGGCCCCTCTCCCCCGAAGGGGAGAGGGGAGGAAGAATTGCCGGCGATTGTGTTTGCCGGGGCGCCGTTCACCGTCGCGACCTACTGCATCGGCACCGGCAAAGATTTGACGGCAACGCGTTCGTTCATTCAAGAAAAGCCCGTCGTTTGGCAAGCGTTGCTCGAACGCATTCAAATCGCGACGATTCATTTCCTCAATGCGTTGACCGGACAAGGCGCGGCGCTTTATCAACTCTTCGATTCGTGGGCCGGCGAGCTGACGCGCGATGAATACTCGCGCTGGGCGCAGCCGTATCATCAAGCCATTTTCAAGGGCGCAGCGAAAACGCCGCGCATCTTGTTTGTAAAGGAATGTCCCTATCTCGATTTGCTGACGACCAGCGGCGCCGACGTGATCAGCCTCGGCGCTCGCGACGACCTCGCAGCGGCGCGGCGCGAGTATCCACACCTGGCCTTCCAGGGCAATGTCGATGAGGAGCTGCTCAAATCGGGAACGCCGGCGGAAGTGATCGCGGCAACGAAGAAATGCGTGCAAGCCGGCGGCGGTCAACGGCACATCGTCAACTTGAGCCACGGCTGCGATCGAGCCATGCCCGTGGCGAACTTCGAAGCTTTCATCCGGGCCGCCAAGGGCGAGATTTGAATCACCACACGCGCGGCACCCAGTGGCCGGCCTTCTGAATCAAGTCTTCCGGCGGCAACGGTTGCACATCGCGTTGCCAGGCGTCGTACTGTTCCGGCCAGCGTTTGCCCGTCGTTTCTTCCAACGATTCCTTGGCGCATCGACGCAACCCGACGTGCTTCTCGGTCCGCATGATGTACTGAAGCGTTTCGACGCACTCCGGTTGCTTGTAATGCCTGAGCGCGCGAATGGCGATTGTCTTCTCGTCCTGCGTTTGCTGGCTGTCAGCGTAATCGGCGGTCGTCGGCGGGCCGGGCTGACGCGCGACTTGAATCAACAAGCGGCGGGATTCCGGATCGTGCGAACTCTCGAGTGCGACGAGGGCTTCCCTGCGGATCATCGCGTTGTTGTCGGCCGTGAATGGCAGTTTCGGCTGCTGGTAGACATTCTCAAGGACGCGAGCCGCGCGCGGATCACTGTATCGACCAAGCGCACGAATCGCGGTGAGTCGGCAGACCGGCTCGCTATCGTTCGAAGCCGCGGCGCCGAGGATGTCGAGATACGCTTGCTGATCCTGAGCGTTGCCGCCGTTCTGCAATGGCTCGCGAAGTTCGCCCAGCGCTTGTGCGCGGCGCCAGCCGTCGGCGCCCTTGCCGCCGTCGGGATGATCGCGAATCACGGTCACGGGATGCGGCTTGCCGAAGCCGGTGAGGTACGACCAGTCGCGCTCGTTGCTCATCGCTTCGTCCCAGAACGTGGCGCAACCGCCCGCGCTCCAGAGCACGCAGCCCAGGCCGATGAGGCGTCCGAACGTCAACATGCGTGGTTGAATTGCCACTGCTCGTCTCCATACGAACCGATTCCAAGGGGTGGGGATATTACCACGACCGCGTGGGAACACAAGACGAGATTACCAAATCGCATAGCGCAATCAAATAGAGACGCAATGTATCTATTTGATTCGAATCCAGCCAATCGGGCGTTCCCATGGCTTGAATGCAAATCAAATGTTGTCAAATAGTTACAATCGAATCTGTTTGCAAGTCGACGTCAATCCCGGTAGATTTCATGACATTGATAGCATGCCTGCATGACCGATCGGGCGCTTTGCTGAACGGCCGCGGCGTTTTTCTGCGCGATCGCCCGGGCGAACTCGTCGGCCTCGGCGCGCAGGGCCGCCGCTTTCTTTTGAAAATCGGCCTTGTTCTTTTTGCCCATCGGCCTGAAGTCGAATTCCTTCGCCGACGCAAGTTCCGCAATCGCGGCGATCCAGGTTGCCGCCTCCTCGTTGCTCTTTTCATCGTCAAGGAAATTCATCGGCAACATTCTTCCCAGGACGAGCAGCCGATTCTCCAGCGCGTCCTGCTGCGGAATCTTGCCCGGCGTCGCGCCCCAGCCCATGCCGCCCTTGGTGCGCGGGCGGAAGAAATTCATCACCTCGTAGAAATCCTCGAAGTCATTCGTCCGCGCTTTCGCGAGCTTCGTTGCCTTCGCGTTGTTGCCCTTCTTGATTTCGTCGGCGATATCCAAGACGATGTCTTGCGGCTTTGCTGTGCGGAAAATCATCGTCACCTGGTTCGCGAGGCCATCGGTCCGAAGGTTGTAGATTTGGCGTTTGCCGTCTTTTTCGCCGATGAGCATTCGCTTGCCGCCGGGATGGAAAACGTCAGCCGTGACGTAATAGTGCATCCCCGGCTTCATCATGGCGTTGGCGCCGAGCGTGATCGGGATCGTGGAGTCGGCGCCGGTTGCGTGGCCAAAGCCCTTGTTGATGTGGGCATCGATCACCGTCTCCTTTTCTTTGAAGCGAGGATCGAATTCATGAAGGACCACTTCGAGCTGCCGATTTTGAAACGCTGCAACGGTGCGAGGAACGACGACAACCACAGTAGTCTTGGCCGGCGTTCCGGGCGCCGGGCGATCGGGCAAGGCCGGCGCTTGCGGGACGAGCAAGACGATACCGATCAACGTGAATCCCAGCTTTTTCATGGTCCACATGATCGTCCCTCCAGGTTACCATTTTTCTTTTCGTGACATGGGCGTCGAAATGACGAATGCCGACGCACGAATGACGAAAGAATGACGAATTCCAAATGCCGAATGAACGCAGTCCGAGTTCGATTTTTCGGGATTCGTCATTCGTGCTTCTTTCGTCATTCGTCATTCGCAATTCGTCATTCAGCTCAGGATCGATTGCACAACGTGGCCATGCACGTCGGTGAGCCGAAAATCGCGGCCCGCGTAACGGTAGGTGAGCCTCTCGTGGTCGAAGCCCAAAAGGTGCAGGATCGTGGCGTGCAAATCGTGAACGTGAACGCGGTCCTCGACGGCCCGGAAGCCGAACTCATCGGTTGCGCCGTGCACGTGCCCGCCGCGAATGCCGCCGCCGGCCAGCGCGATGGTGAAGCCCCAGTGATTGTGATCGCGGCCCATCGCCGGTCGGCCGCCGGCCAGCTCTACCGCGGGCGTGCGGCCAAACTCGCCGCCGATGATGACGAGCGTCTCCTCGAATAGGCCGAGCCGTTTCAGATCCGTCAACAACGCCGCGATGGGCCCGTCAATTTCGCGTCCCAGGCGACGGTGGTCCTGTTCGATATTGTTGTGGCTATCCCAGGGCTGCACGTCGCCGTGATAGCATTGCACGAAGCGGACGCCGCGCTCGATCAATCGCCGCGCGATCAAGAGCTGCCGGCCTTGCACGTGCGAGCCGTAGGCGTCGCGCAGAACTTGCGGCTCGCGGCTGATGTCGAATGCGTCGGTCGCTTCCACTTGCATGCGATAGGCGAGTTCGAACGACTGGATGCGGGCTTCGAGGGCGGCGTCCTCGGCGCGCATTTGTTGATGCTGACGATTGAGTTCCGCGAGCAGGTCGAGCTGGCGGCGTTGATCGTCGCGCGAGACGAGCGGGTTGCGGATGTTCTCGATCAGCTCGTTGACGTTGGTACGCCGCGTGTCGATGTGCGTGCCTTGATAGATGCCGGGCAGAAACGCGGAACGCCAGTTGGACGTGTCCGCGACCGGCAGCCCCGGGCACATCGCGATGAAGCCGGGCAGATTGCGATTCTCGGAGCCGAGTCCGTAGTTGATCCACGCGCCCATCGACGGCCGCGAGAGGCGTTCGTCGCCGCAATTCATGAGGCGCATCGATTGTTCGTGATTCGGCGTGTTGGCGTACATCGAGCGGATGAGGCAGATGTCGTCGATATGGCGCGCGGTCTTCTCGAAGATCTCGCTGACCTCGATGCCGCTTTGACCGTGCTTGCGAAAACGAAACGGCGACGGCAGCGCACCCGCCGTGGGCCGTTCGGTGGTGAGATTGCCCGCCGGCAGATTTTGGCCGGCGTAGCGCGCGAGCAGCGGCTTGGGATCGAAGGTGTCCACCTGCGACGGTCCGCCGTTGCAGTAGACGTGAATGACGTGCTTGACCTTGGCCGGGAAATGCGGCGGCCGCGGCGCGAGCGGCTGACGCGGATCGGGCAGCGTGGTGTCGTCCGCGTCGGCGCACAGGGCGGCGAGGCCGAGCACGCCGAGGCCGGCGCCGGTTCGGTGCAGCAGTTGGCGGCGGGTGAGCATGGTGAAACCTTGGCGTGCGGCGGATTTCCCTTCCAAACATTCTAACGCACCTGCGTTACAACAGCACGGGCTTTTTTCGCGGCGCGAATTGGCGTATCATGAAGCAAATCGTCCGTCCCTCCAGGGGAACCTTCATGTCAACCACTCAGCAACTCAATCGCGACCTCGCTGAAAAACTGAATCTGGAAGCGAAGCAAAATCCGCAGTCGCCATTCGCGGGTAAGAAAGTCGGCATTGCCAACGGCCAAGTGGTGGTCGTCGCCGACAATTGGCGTGACGTTGCGCAACAGCTGCGGCAAGCAGAGCCTGATCCAACTAAAACCTTCTGCGTTGAAATCGGCGCTGATTACTCCACGGTTCAGGAAATTTGGGAGGCTTCCTGATGGCACGCGCTCATTGGGCGTTGTTTCAGAATCGACCAGTGATTGAAATCAATTTGACGTTGGCGCAAGGCGGCCAGCAAGTCGTACGGAAACTGCTGGCCAATACCGGCGCTGGCCTCGACTAGCAGACGTCGACGAGATCAATCTAGCAAGTTTCAATCGTCTCCCAACGGCCTTGTCAATTCAAATCCGCGCTTGCATTCGTCACAACGAACTTCCGAGCCAATGCTGTCCCGATCTAGCCAGATTTCGCAATCACAAACAGGACATTTCACCTTGACGATATCAATCACAGCGCCAACCGGCACGAGAATTGGTTCTTCGCGTATTTCTTGTCTTTTCTTGCGTTTTTGCCTCGTTTGCGTTTTTTCTTTCTTGGTCCGAAAATCCTGAAGGCAAAATGGGCAAATCTTAGCCTCCTCGTCTACTCCTTTTCGGCAACGAAGACAGATAAACCTTTCTACGGAATCGGATAGAAAAACTGCAAACACGACACCCAACGGCCCTAAAAAAAAGCCCAACAAAAACCCAAGTTGTCCCTGTCCTTTTGGGTTCGCGATGGCATAACATATAGCTCCCCAAATTGTCGCAATGACAAATACTGCGATGATTAGTTCCATTTTGGGAACGCTCCATGCCGTTGTAAATCGCATACACGGACGGCGCACTTAACCGATTTTACAATGCTGGGATTTGCTTGACTGCGGTCTGCGAAATTGCCAGTTTGGGATTGGAGACACAACTCTACTCATTATTCAATTTCACTGACCACATAATCCGGATCGCGCGGCACCAAGCGGAGCTTTGCGCAATCGACGAGCAAATCCAAATCCTCTAACACGATGGCGCCAATCAGCGCCGTGTCTCGCCCCGGTTCCACGACGGCGCTGAACTGCCCATCCCGGCCCAAGAGCGTCAGGGAAACTTGTTCGGCTTCCGCTCGCAGTGCGCGCCGGCCGTCGGCATAACGGACTTTGACCTTCTTTTTCTTGAGCGGCAGCCCAAGGGCCTTCACAAGAGCGCCTGGCAATACGAGACGTGTCGCTCCGGAATCAACCAGGCCTTGAATGATCGTGCGCCGCACCTTGGAAGGATCCAGATAACCACGGCGGGCAGCTACGACATCCTCGTTGTTGGCTATGTCAACCTCAACGGTTATTCTCCCCATGTCAGGCTTTCCGTTTTTCTTCATGGCTCGGCCCCTTTGCCAGAGGACATTGTACCGCGTTCCGATGGCGTCAACAACAAGACGCTGGCGGCGGCGATGCAGCGCATCAACGCCGCCAGAAGACCTGGGCCTTTGATGATTTCGGATTGGGCCGTTGACAGACTTGCGACGTCTATTTCCCCTTGACCTTCTTCGTTTTCCCGCCGTCGTCGCCGCCGAACGGTTTACCCTTGCCGCCGAAGAAAGCCGGCCCGCCCGGACCGTCCCCTGACGACGTCCATTTCTTGCCGTCCACCAGAATATCTTCGAGTACGATCCGCATGTTCGACGCCGGATTGGGAAAACGCGCCAATGACACGTACTTCACTTTGCCTTGAAAATGGACGTGCTTCGCATCGGCGATCTTCTCCGCGTCGGCCGTGCTGACGCCTTCAAAGGTGAACTGATATTCGCGTGCGAAGGCGCCATTGTCGTGAAAACTCACTTTCCAGTCGTCCGACAAGACGTTGACGGAGGAAGGCGCCACCGCCAGGTAAATTGAATAAGCACCGCTCTTGTCGCGAATCGGGTTAACTTTCGCCACGGACAATGTCAGGCCGACGATCTTGCCTTTGCCGGCGACATTCTCGTGCAGCCAATCGTTGACGCGATCGCAGCGCACCGGGTTGTCCTTGACCTTGGCACGCAAATCCATCGGGATGCCGTCAAATAGGCCCTTGATCGCTTCCTTGTCCTTCTCCGGTTGATTGGTGGGCTTGGCGAAGCACGTTACGCACGTGGCCATTACGAACACAAAAGCAGTCGCTCGAGTAATCATGGCGCGCCTCCAAGGTTTTTCTTGGGCACGATCAAGCTAACCGCTGCGTGTGAGATTCGCAAGGAAAGGATCCGCTGCGACGAAGGAATCTAATATGGCTCTCAGAACTTAGTACACGTCCCCGCAAATAGGGGAACAAGTTACGGGAGGGCGAGGCTCCGGCCGAGCCTGAAGCGTCAAGTAACTGCGTGTGCACGGCTCGGCAGGAGCCTCGCC
>DAIOGM010000045.1:0-27083 GCA_036745215.1 Gemmataceae bacterium | reverse complement strand
CATGCCTTTCGGCGGCGGGTTCCCCGGCTTCAGCAGGGGCGGCGGCAGCGGCAGCGGCGGCGGCTTCGGCGGCGGCCAGGGCGGCGGCCAGGGCGACGGCCAGGGCACCGGTGATTCCAACGCCCAACAGGCTCAACGCGGCGCCCTCGCCGGTCAGCAAATTATCAACTTCCAGGCCACGCTGACGAATCAACAGTCGCAGCAACAACAACAAAACCAGTTCCAGTTCCAGCACCAGAACCAGAATCAGAACCAGAACCAAAAGCAGCGCGACCGCGACCGCCATAATCGCAACCGACATCACGACTGCCCCAGCAATGGCCACGTCGTGCCGGCGCCCGCCTCGCTTCTTCTGGGCCTGCTTGGCTTGCCTGGCCTCTGGCTGCTAAGGCGCCGAAAGCCGGAGGAACCGGTCGTCGCGTAACGGAGAGCAAATACATCTCCCCAAAAGTACACGACGCGGGACGGATCAAGTATCCGTCCCGCTTTTTTTGTTCTCAGCAAGTGTGGCTTCGTTCGCCTGATGCACCGCTTCTTCCGCCTTGCGAATCTCGTCCAGCCGATGTTGATCGAGCACGTCCTGCGGCGGCCCGGGAAAACGGTTGCGTGCGAAGAACCAGCCGCAAAATAGAATCGCCGTCACGCCGCCGACTACCGGCAAGGCAATCGCATTCGGCGGTTGCACGCCAATCACAATGAAGCCGACACAACCGATGACGCTTACGAGCGCGAGCGGCCGATAGAAGCCGCCGAGCTGCCACGGTCCCATGCGCGTCCACGTGCGGCCATAAGCGACGAACCCGAGAGCAATCGGAATCACGTAGGAGATGTAAAGAAAAATCGTGCACACGGCGGTGATCGTCATGTAGACCGGCGTGAATGCGGTGAACAGCACGGAACTGAGCGAGACCGTCCAGATCGCCCATACCGGTGTGCGGTGCGTCGGACTGACATGGCGAAGCAAGCTCGGCAAGCCACCGTCGCGCGCGAATGCGAACGCCATTCGCGAAGCGGACGTCACCGTCGCCAATCCGCAAAGGTACTGGCATGCGACAATTCCTGAGACGAGAAGGTAGCGCGCCGGCGTCGATAGGACCTGTTGGAAGATCTGGTGAATCGCGTTGTCGCCTGCGTCCGCGGTCGCGTCCATGTCGGGAATGGCGAGCACGATGGCGATCAGCATGACCCAGCCCGCCAGTCCGGAAGCGAGCACCGAGCCGACGATGCCGCGCGGCACGCGTTGCGCGGCGCCGACGGTTTCCTCGGCCGCATGAGCGGACGCGTCGAAGCCGGTGATCGTGTAAGCCGGCAACAGAAAGCCGAGCACGAAAAGCCAGGGCGTCGGCGCCGCGGGCCAGATCGCGTCCGTCGGATTCGGCTGTCCGCCGTAGTTGGTGAATGTCCATAGCCGCGACCAATCCCAGGTCGGCGCGGACACCAGCAACATGGCGGTGAGCGCGAAGGCGACGACGAAGATGAGGTAACCGCTCAGGTCGGTCAAGCGTGCCGTCCATCGGATGCCCATGTGATTGATGAGCGCCTGCGAGGCCGTCATGATGAGCACGATGGCAAACTGCATCCATTCGTTGGGCTTGTCGTCGAAAAAGGCGCGAAAGGCGAAATGACAGGTGCCGACATTGATGGCAGCCAGCACGGTCACGAGCCCGGCGAGATTGAACCACGCGGTGAACCAGCCGAAGCCGCGGCCGCCGAGGATCGACGCCCAGTGATAGAGGCCGCCGGCCGTCGGAAACGCCGACGCGATCTGCGCCATCGCCATCGCGACGATGAGCGCGAACAGCGCGACAATCGGCCAACCCAGGCCGATCGACGCCCCGCCCACGCTGCAAAAACCGATGTGAAACGACGTGATGCCGCCGGCGAGAATGCAAATGATCGACAGGGATATCGCGAAATTGGAGAACGCGCCGAGGCAGCGCGCCAGTTCTTGAGCGTAGCCGAAACGATGCAGCGTGCGCATGTCCTCGGCGATGAGTTTTTCTTCCTCGTCTGCCATGCAATACTCCATGGCAAAAAGATGGATGGCAAAAAAATGGGACACTTGACACTCTGTCATTCCTATTTTTTTGCCATCAATTTTTTTGCCTTATTACTTCATCAATCGCCAGCATTGGCGTCGGCGGCGGGGCGAGTCGGCCGGCGCGATAGATGCCGCGTTCCGTCAACCACGTCGCAAACTCCGGAGCGGGCGACAGGTTAAAAAGCTGCCGCATCATGGCCGCGTCGTGAAAGCTCGTCGATTGATAGTTGAGCATCACGTCGTCGGCACACGGCACGCCCATGAAGTAATTGCAGCCGGCCGATGTCAACAGCACCAGCAGGTTGTCCGCGGAATTCTGATCGGCGGCCGCGTGATTGGTGTAGCAAACATCGCAGCCCATCGGCAAGCCGAGCAGCTTGCCCATGAAGTGATCTTCGAGCCCCGCACGGACGATCTGGCGTTCATCGAACAAATACTCCGGCCCGATGAAGCCGACGACGGTGTTGACGAGAAACGGATCGAACGCTCGCGCCACGCCGTAAGCGCGGGCTTCGAGCGTCAGTTGATCGATGCCGTGATGCGCTTCCGCGGACAGGGCGCTGCCTTGCCCGGTTTCGAAGTACATCAGTTGCTCGCCCACCCAGGCGACGTTGCGCTGGCGATGGTGTTCGAGAACGCGCTCGCGCCCTTCGCGCAACTGGGCGAGCGTGATGCCGAAGGTGGCGTTGGCTTTTTGCGTGCCGGCGATCGACTGGAATAACAAATCGATGGGCACGCCGCGCTCCAGGCACGCAAGCTGCGTCGAAATGTGGGCCAAGCAACAGGCTTGCGTCGGGATGCGAAAGTGCTCGATGAGGCGATCGAGCGCGCGCAGGATGTTCGCGACCGTGTCCACGGATTCGGTCGCGGGGTTGACGCCGATGACGGCGTCGCCGCAACCGAACATCAGGCCATCGATCGCGGACAGGAGGATGCCGCCGATGTCGTCCGCGGGATGATTGGGCTGAAGGCGAATGCCGAGCACACCCGCGTCGCCCAGCGTATTGCGGCAACGCGTGACGTTGCGAATTCGCGACGCGGCGAAGATCAGCTCCTTGTTGCTCATCAACTTCGCGACGGCGGCGACGATCTCCGGCGTCACGGCACGCTGGATCGACTGCGAGTCGGTATCGTCGCGCAACAGCCATTCCCGAAATTCGCCGACGGTGAGACTGCGAATCGATTCGAACAGAGCGTCGTCGTGCGTGTCGTGAATCAATTGCGTCACGTCGTCGTCGATCAACGGTTGCGCGACGATCTCATCGAGCCGAACGTCCGCGAGCGCCAGCTTGGCCGCGACGCGTTCGCGTTCGGAGCGCGCGGCGATGCCGGCCAGCTCGTCGCCCGATTTCTGCTCGTTGGCCTTGGCGAAAAGCTCGCGCAGATCGGCGAAGACGAAGCGTTCCTGACGTATCGTGGCGGCGAAGGGCATTGCAAATGGACTCCTCTAGGAATCGGTGGTTTCATGATGATCCATGAGGCGTGCCGCGACAATGATATTCTGGCGTGTTTCGATTGGTGCTTGCGGGATGGGATCACGATGCTGAGAATAGACGGTTGTACCGCGCGGTTCGATCCGCGCGAAACCGCAGGCGAGCAGGGCGACGGATTCGTTACCAAATGCAGAAACCAAATTCAACGATTCGGGACGCATCGGCGCTGGTTTTCGCATCGTTCTTCCCGCTCGTCATGGCGGTTCTCTATTTCGTCGTTCTGCCCAACACGGACGGCGAAAAGAGTTCGGCGCTCGGCTTTGCGTTCGGCTTCGGCAAGTCGATTCAATTTCTGTTTCCAATTGTCTTCGTGTGGTGGTTCGCACGCGATCAGGTGGCGTTTGCACCGCCGACGTGGCGCGGCGTTCCACTCGGCGTCGGGTTCGCGCTGCTCGTAGGCATCGGGATGTTCACCCTTTATTTCGCGTTGGTGAAGGACATCCCCGCCGTCGCGATTGACACGCCAAGGCAGATTCACGCCAAGGTCAAGGAGTTCGGCGCCAACACCGTTGTGGGCTACGTAATACTCGCGCTCGTCATCAGCGTCGTGCATTCGCTCGCAGAGGAATATTATTGGCGCTGGTTCGTCTTCGGCTGGATAAACAAGCATATGCCGATGGCGTGGGCGATCCTGTTGTCGAGCATCGGCTTCATGTTGCACCACATCGTCATTTTGGGCGTGTATTTTCCGGGGCACTTCTGGACGCTCGCGTTGCCGTTCTCGATTTGCGTCGCGGTCGGCGGTGGCGTCTGGGCGTGGATCTACGCGCGCTGCGGCTCGCTTTATGCGCCGTGGATCAGTCATTGCTTGATCGATGCGGCGATCATGGGCGTGGGATATGTGATGCTGGCGGATTTGTTGGGACGTTAGCTTGCGGTTGGTTGATCTTCTGGCGGATCTTCCTCGAGCGGCGTCGGATCGATGAGCGGGGCGCGGCCGTGGCGCGGCGGGTGCATCAGGCCGGCTTTTTCCAGGAGCGGAATCTTGACGATGTTTTCCACTTCCTCGGAGAACTCCTCCATGTCGCTCGCTCGGCCGGTCTCGACGTAATCGATCTTGAAGCTGCGTTTGCCGATCGAGATGATGTCGCCGTTGTGAACAATCTTACGGGCGCCCGAGTCCATGCGGATGCCGTTGACGAGCGTGCCGTTTCGGCTGTCGAGGTCGCGCAAGATCCACAGGCCGTCCTTGAAGGCGAGTTCGCAGTGGGTGCCGGAGACGTTGGCGAATTGCAGGCAGATGTCGCATGCTTCGCGCCGGCCGGCGACAAGGGGCGTACGGGTTAGCGGGATGCTTTCGCCGCCGCCCTGGGGTACAAGTTCACCGTTGATCGTATGCTTGACCATGGACGTGCTCCGAATTCGCGACACTGCATTCTAACCTATGGGCCGAAGGCTGTCCACCACGGCCAATTCAAAGTAGACCGCACACTCCGTGTGCGGAACTCGGCACACGGAGTGTGCCGTCTACTAATTTGAGAACACAGATGCCGGTGCTGTTGATCGTCGGCGGCGGTCTGTTCGGCTCCCAGGCGGCGGCGTACGCGCGGCACAAGGGGATCGAAGCGACCGTCTTCGATCCCGGCATGATCGGGTCGGCATCGCACGCGGCGGCGGGGCTGTTCAAGGAAGCCTGGGCCGGCAAGAAACTGGGCGCACATTATCATGCCGCGTTGCCGGTGTTGGCACAACTCTACGGCACTCGCAGTGTATCGTTAGCGCACGATGACGGCGGTTTGGAATCGTTCCTCTGCGTGCCGCCGTCGGTGATCCTTGAAGCCAATCCAGTCCGGCAAGCCGTGACGGCGGTTGGCGACGGTTGGCTGGAAGCGGGCGGCGTTCGTCACGAAGGTTGGGTTTATGTCGCGGCCGGCGTTTGGTGCGATGCGTTCTTGCCGGGATTGGAAATCGTCGGCAAGGCGGGTTCGTCGTTTCTTTTTCATGGCGAGCGCGCCGGGCGAATTCGCGCGATTGAACATGGTCGTCAGTCCATCGCATTTGCGCGAGATTCGGGAAGCACCTTCTTCAGCGACGGGACTGCGGAAGTCGTGCACGATCTCGAGCACGATCGCTTGACGCTGGAGCGCGCCGCCGAATTGGGGCTGACGGATGCGCCGATGCAACGCCTGTGGGGTCGCAGGCCGTACACGCGCGGTGGGCCGATATTTCAAAGGATCGGCAAGAGAACTTGGCTGGCGACCGGTGGACGCAAGATGGGAACGATTCTCGGCGCGTCATTTGCGCGTCGGCTGGTCGAGGAGGAATTGCGATAGCGGATGGTGACGGGCGCTTCTGATCATCAGGAAAGGACAGCGCTTGTTCGGGAGGGCGAGGCTCCTGCCGAGCCGCGTTGGGCTACGATTATTCGAGGTTCGCGGCTCGGCGGGAGCCTCGCCCTCCCGGCACTTCGCGCTTACCTTTCCCCATGATCAAGTAAACAAAGAAAAAAGCCCGCGAGTTTCCTCGCGGGCTCACTTCTCCCCAATCCGACTTCAGCGGTTCTGGTACCAATAGCTTGGCGCCTGCATGGGGACGTAACCCACGGGCTGAAGGCTCGACCCGTAGGCGAATGGCGTGGACCACTGCTGCGTGAGCGGCAGCCCGACTGGCACGTTCAATCCGCGCGCATTGTTTTGCACGCCCTTCAACGCATCGGATGGCGGGCCCGCGGGCGGGAACGGTGCGGGCCAAGGCGGATACGGGCTCACTTGCGGCGAAGGCATCAAACGCGGGTCGGCTGGAAAGTAAGCATACCAAGGCGCGGTCGGGCGGCCGATCTCCGGCCCCACATTCACCTCCACGCGAAAATCGAACTTGGTAATTACATTCACCGGGGGACGTTCCCACGCTTGCCCGTCACTGGCGACGATCAATACAGCAAGCCCTGCGAGTCCTAGCCATCCCAGACGAGACATCAATGCTTTCATGCGAGTCCTTTCCGGGCTAGAAGGCATGGTGCGAGCCTGCGATTGCGCAGGCTCCGTCCAAGCATGCCCGATGAATGACAGTGCGGCTTGGAGAATCGATTCCAACGTTGGACAAAGGCGATGTGGCTGGCTTGCGTTTTCCAAACGCTGAACACAACGCATAAAAACGAAAGGGCCGAATCGGTTGATTCGGCCCTTGCAATCCGCATTGGCGAACTCCGTCACGGCGATCTTTACCGGCCGTAGTAATAGGAGTCGTAATAATTGTAGCGCGGATAGGTCGCATACTGGTACAGCGGAGCGTACTGCATCGGCATGGCGTACGAGGGCTGCTGCATCGGCATTTCGTAGGAGCCATAGGGCAGGGGAGCGTAGCTGTGGTGATGGTGCCCGTAGTTCTGTGGCGGATAGGCGGGGCCGTACGGCGTGAACGGTCCGCCATGGAACATTTCGGGGCCCGGCGGCTGGCCGTTTTTCCAGGCGCCCCAGAGGACGTTGTTGCCGCCCGACTGCCAGCCCCAGTTGAAGCCGATGCCGAAGCGCGCGTTGACCCAGGCCGATGCCTGTTGTTGCGACAGGGCGATCGCGCAGATCGCCAGCAAACCGGTTGCGAGAACTTTCTTCATGGAATTCCTCTTCTCGAAGAACGGGTGAAGCGAGCGCGGTTCTCCCCGGTGGAGAAACGCTCGCGAGGATAATTCAAACATGACGGATTGCGCGGTCGTTCGCCAGACGATCTGGTGTCGAAAGTGCGGAAAATGCGGAAGGGAGCGCGTTTTCCACGGCATCCGCGCCAGGATTCGCGAAATGTGCGTTTTTGATTAAAGTCGCGCCATGCGTTTGACGGGAGCGTTCGACGGAAATCTGCGGAGAAAATTGTAAGAATTACAAAGTTGCCCTTGCGGCGCCAGCGTCGGCGCGTTCCTTGTCAGAGCCTGAAGCGTAAGCGAAGATCTTCGCTCACGCTTCAGGCTCTGAATTTCGTCGCTTGAAAACCCACCTTCCACCGCTAAACTGCCCGCAATTGACCGAGCCATTTCTTCAAGGAGTAACCCATGTTGTCTCGCACCATCGCCGTCGCCGTTGTGTTTGCCGGTCTGACGAGCCTGAGCGTCGCGCAGGATGACGTCAAGCCGAAGCCGATCCCGCAAATCGCGCACATCCGGTTGTCCGGATCGCTTGATGAAGTACCGGTCGCGCCGGACCCGCTGTTCGGCACCAACGCGGAGAACTTTCGCTCCAAGCTCGAACGCATTCGCAAGGCGCAGAACGACAAGAACATCCAGGGCCTGGTCATTCACATGGATGGCCTGCAAGTCGGCTTCGCGAAGATGGAAGAGCTACGCCGCGCCATCGCGGAGTTCCGCGCCTCGGGCAAGAAGGTCTTCACGTACCTCGAAGCCGGCGACGCCAAGGACTATCTGGTGGCTTGCGAGAGCGATCGCGTCTGCATGCCGGCGCCGGGCTGGCTGATGCTCGTCGGCACCCGCACCGAGATCATGTTCTACAAGGACCTCTTCGAGAAGCTCGGCATTCAAGCCGACTTCTTGCAGATGGGCATCTTCAAGTTCGCGGCCGAGCCGTTCATCCGCAACAACATGAGCAAGGAGGCCCGCTCGCAGTATAACCTCGTGCTCGACGATTTCTTCGCCAACTGCTATGTCGGCTCGATCGCCCGCTCGCGCAAGGGCAAGAAAAACATGACGCCCGACGCGATCATGAAAATGATCGACGACGGCCCCTTCACCGCACAACAGGCGCTCAAGCTCGGCTTGATCGATGAGATTGCCTACATGGAGGATTTCGAAAAGTCCATGAAGGAGTCGTTCGGCGCCAAGGAAATCAAACTCGTCAAGGACTACGGAAGCGAGAAAGCGAAGGACCTCGATCTGACGAATCCGTTCAACTTGCTCAAGATTTTGAGTCCGATCAAGATGCCGACCGGCATCAAGCCGAACCGCATCGCCATCGTCCACGCCGTCGGACCGATCATGACCGGCAAGGGCGGCTCGTCCCTCCTGGGCGGCAGCGTCGTCGGCTCGACCACGATGATCGAAGCGATTCGTGAAGCCGAAAAAGATCCCAAGGTGAAGGCGATCATCTTGCGCATCGACAGCCCCGGCGGCTCGGCGCTGGCGAGCGATCTGATCTGGAATGAACTCAAGCGCTGCAAGAAGCCCGTCATCGCGAGCATGTCCGACGTCGCGGCCAGCGGCGGCTATTACATCGCCATGGGCGCGAAAAAAGTCTACGCCCAGCCCGGCACACTCACGGGCTCGATCGGCGTCGTCGGCGGCAAGCTCGCGCTCGGAGGCGTTTACGACAAGGTCGGCCTCAAGGTCGAGACGTTGAGCCGGGGCCGAAACGCCGGCTTGCTCTCCAGCACCAATCCCTTCACGGCGTCCGAAAAGAAGGCGATGGAAGGGCTGATGCAAGAGGTGTACGATCAGTTCCTCGACAAGGTGCAAGAGAACCGTGCCGAGAACGGCAAGAAATTCAATCGCAAACAGCTCATCGACCTCGCGGAAGGCCGCATCTGGACCGGCTCGCAGGCGCTCGAACGCGGTCTGATCGACTCGCTCGGCTCGCTCGACGACGCAATCGCCGACGCCAAGGTGATGGGCGGCCTTGCCAAGGATGCGGACGTCGATTACCTGATTCTGCCGAAGCCGCGCAGCTTCATGGACAACTTGATGGAAGGCGGCTCGCCGCTGGGCTCGCTGTCGAGCCGGGAACTGGCGGTGCTCACGCATTTGCCGGAGATTGGCGAGCACGCTCGCATGATGGAAGCGATGCTTGCAATGCGCGGCGAGCCGGTGTGGGTGATGCTGCCGCATGGGATTCGGGTGCGCTGAAGATTTTTTTTACCACAGAGTCACAGAGACACAGAGAATTCAAGCGGAGTTTCTCTGTGACTCTGTGTTTCCATTTCTTTCTTTCAAGCCGCGGCCTCTCGCTTCAACCGCAGGGCGGGCGGCAAAGGTGGCATCAACGGAGAAAGATCGAACGACGGCGCCAGCGGGTCCATGAATGGACCCGGTCCAAACAGTCCTGGAGCGGGAGCGGCCGGCGGCTCCGGCTCGCCGTAGGCCTTGCGCAGCTCTTTCTGCATCGATTGCGCGTGCTCCGGCGTCGTCACATAAATCCCCGTCACGAGATAGACGAGCTTCAATTCCGCCATGTCCGTCAACATGCGCACTGCGTCTTGCAGCGCCACGTCGTTGTTGAAACGCGCGGTCACCACGGTTTCCTTCTTTTGCTTGGCGCGCCCATCGACGACGATGCTGACCCCCGTCAACTCGCTCAATTCCTCCAGCGCTTGATCCAACCGGCGTTCCTTGAATTCGGCGTGAAACGTCTGATTGAGCATGTATTCCTTGGTCGCCCGCGCGCTCGGCAGGATTTCCACTTTGCCGCCGCGGATGACGAACGCCGACTTCTGCGGCAACTTCCCGACCGCTTGGCGCAGCAATTGATGGACGCTGACCTTGGTCGGCAGATTGCGCAGGCGAATTTCGAAGTCGAGGGCGTCCACGCCATCGGGGTTGTCCTCGCGATAGGCTTCCTCGTCAACGAAGAAGGTCACCGGCATGCCGTTTCGGTCCAACACTTCGCGCGCCTGAGCCAGGAATTCGGAGAACTTCATCACGTCGCTGAAATCGGCTGATTTTACTTCGAGCTGCAAATGCGTCAGAATCGTGCGTGATGACCTCGCGCCCGTTTTCTCACCGTCCTTTTTTTCTTGAGCATGAATGGCCGCTCCCAGTGCCGACAGGAAGAATACGAACGTCAGAAGTGCGCGCATGGCAAAGTTCTCCTTGGATAGGTTGGAGCGAGGGAAGTGCGAGTAGGGGTTTCCGCCGCAATCGATTCAATGACATGCCCCACGAATCGAATGTAATCGACGTTCAGCGGCAATGCAACAGAGAATTGGGCGTTCACGTTGAGGCGTTTTCGGCGAGCCGAGCCCCGTAAGGGGCCGGTTGAGTATCAAGTCAACTCAACTCAACCGGCCCCTTACGGGGCTCGGCTCGCCGACCCAGCTCAGCGGCCCTCGTACGGCACATTCGTATTCGCCATGTAGCCGATTGACATTTTTTCGCGCAACGTGTTCGCTGTGGCCGACCAGGTCGCGGGACTGGCAACGGGAACTTCCGTGCGCGGCTCGACGTGGCCGTCCACAAACGCGACCATCGCCATCTTCGAGTGGCGGAAGTGCGTCGTCGGTTGTGGTCCGCCGATGCTGTTGCCGTTCACGAGCGTCACGTTCGGAGCGGCGATCGCGTAAGATTCCTGGGCGTTGGCGCTGGTGCCGCCGGTGCTGGCGATCAAACACGAATCGGAAAACGCGAAAGTCTCTGAAGTCGAGTCGAGATCGGAGAACTTCTTGAAATAGGGCACATTGAATGAGACGCCGCCGATCGTTGTGAAGTAAGCGCCCCCGAGACAGCGATTGTAGCCATACCCGCCGGTTACTCCCTTGTAAATGATCTTGATCTCGCCCGGCACAAGCTCCGGGCATTTGACGACGGACGTGTTGTTCTCGTAGTGCGGCGTCAAATGGCCTTGCTGCGGATCGACGTTGTTGGACGGATCGACGACGCCGAACCAGTACGTCGTCGAGTACGGCCAGTTCGCCGGATTCGGCGTCGTGTAGTTGGGCGGAAATTGCTTCATGACGCCGTAGTAGTTGTTGGTCGCGAGCACGAGCTGCTTGAGATTGTTGGTGCACTGCGTGCGCGCGGCGGCGGCGCGAACTTTTTGCACGGCGGGAACGAGCAGGCCAATCAAGATGGCGATGATGGCGATCACGACCAGGAGTTCAATCAATGTGAACGCCGAACGATTGGAGAAACGCATACACAAGTCCTTTCTGCCAGGCTCGGGCAGTTTTGGAGGCTCGGACTTGTGCGCGATGCAAGCGAAATGACTGCGCTCGTTCATCGCGGCGGCTTGGGTCCGAAGCCCCGATGAAATCAAGCGACAGGCAGGTCTTCTGGCTCTCGGCTCTTCGCGGCTTCCCGTCGCCTTCCCGGACCCAATGTACTCATCACGCTCCGCGTGATGCATTCCTCACGCGGAGCGTGAGGAGTACATTGGCAACCAGTGGCGTTTGACGCCGATTGCGGCTTCACATTCGCATGGGTTCATGCGAGCGCTAAACGCAAGCGGCCTTGGGAGGCCTGGCCGATTACAGCGGCGGCCCCGCAACGGATTTACACCGTTTTCCCTATTGTCCCCAGCGACACGCCGAGGCACCTGTCGAGTGCTATCCGTTCTAGGCAATCGTCATCGAACGTCCATACGCATTTTCGTCACAATCGATACGCCCTACCCATGGTGTGCAAACGGACGCCGGAAATAAGAAATGCCGAAAAAAGAATACAGGCAAGATTTGTGTTCTGGCGAAGACAGGCAATACTCCAGTGTCGTGAGAATTCCTCACGGCAGTATCGAGGTAGTGACTGGGTGGTACTCGCGTTGAGCTACCGCCTCGCGCTGGGAGTCGCTACCTCGATTTTATTCGCACATTACGAAAGCTCACGGGCCGCGGTCCGTGGGCTTTCTTTATGTCTCAATTCGCACCGGCTTGAACGCCTTCAGCACCAGCACTCTACCCATCAAGCGCGCCAGGATCGGCAGCGGAATCCAGCGCCAGACGTGCGGCACTTCCGGCCGGCGCAATTGGCGTTTGCGAATCTTGATCTCCTGGAAGCGTGCGAACAGTCCATTGAGCTGCCGCGCCGATAGCCGGCGTTTGCAACGCAGCGGATTCTTGCCTCGATGCGGCTGAAACCAGCGCCGCCAGAAGAATAGCGTGCGCCGCCAGTAATCGACGTCGTAAAACGCCGGCGTGACGGCCAGCACCTTGCCGCCGGGCTTGAGGACGCGGTAAGTTTCCTCGATCACTTTCTCCGGTTCGTCGATACCGTGATGCAAGCTGCTGATGCAAACGACGTCGATGCTGCTCGGTTCCAGCGGCAACTGCGTCGGCTCCGCCTGGATGAATCGGCCATGCAAGCCGCGCAATTCGAAATTGCGTCGTACGAGTTCCAGTTGCGTCGAAGCCGGGCTGCAAACGATGACTTCAGCGCCGTTTTGAGCGTATTGCACCCAATCGGTGCCCAGACCGTGACCGACTCCGAGCAGTTTTTCGGCCGGATGCTTGGCGAATTCAAGCAACTTGGGTATCCATTTGCCATGCTTGGAGTGGCGCTGGTTTTCGATATCGAGAAACCATTGAAGCGAGTAAGGCTCCGGGAGATCTTTCACGGGGAATGGCGTGGAGGCAGGCTGTAAGGATTCGAGCGAGTAGAGCTTTTGGGCAAAGTCGCGAGGATTGTGCGGTCCCTGTAAGTACGGCGGTCGCGCCTCGGGCGCGTCGCTCTCCGGGCCACCGAAAATCGATTGCAGCGCCAGAGCGGGATTTTCCCACAGCTTCAGTTTGTAAGGAACCAGATCCGCCATTTGAGCGTGATTCCATTCACATTCAGGGTTCAAACAACCCCTCCCTTAGCTCCTGCGGAATAAAGAATCAAGCTCAATGCCCGGTAGCTCACGCCAAGGCGCAAAGACGCAAAGGAATACTTGGCGTCTTTGCGGCTTTGCGTGAGCTTCTATTGTCCACACCACGATCTGCTCTAAAACAATACGATTGCAAACCAAACACCAGTTCGCCTCGTAATAGGCGCTAGGCGCGCTCGAACGATGGCTGGCAGGCGGGCAATATGCTGGGGCCGATTTTTTCACGCGAGTGGCTCATCCTGCCTCGGCGCGCTCGACACTACTTCGCCCGCGCGCTCTACCTGGGCGGGTTGTGGATTCTCCTGCTAACCATCTGGCAAACCTCGGTCGGCTGGGAATTCACGCCGACGCTCGGCGATCTCAGCCGCTTCGGCCTTTTGTCTTTCCAAATCCTCGCGCATGTGCAGTTGACTCTATTGCTCTTCTTTTCCGCGCTGTCCGCTGCGAGCACGATTTCATTGGAAAAAGATCGACGCACATTCTTGCTTCTTCTGTTGACTGACCTGCGCAACTACGAAATCGTGCTCGGCAAAGTGCTCGGCAGCTTGTTGCAGATTCTCTTGATGCTGGTCGGCTCGATCCCGGTCTTCGCATTCCTGATGATTCTCGGCGGCGTCGATCCGTGGCAGATTGCGCAAACGATGCTCGTCCTCGCCACCGCGGCGCTGGCGGCCGGGTCGCTCGGCGGACTGGTGGCGCTCTGGCGCGACAAGACGTTTCAAGCGCTCGCGATGACGGTTCTGTTCCTTGTGCTTTACCTGTGCCTTGTCGAAGCGATTCCGTTGTTGCCGTATCTGTTTGACTTGTTGTCATTGCCGGCCGACGCGATTGATTACACGACCATCGCCGATTGGCAATCCACGCTCAACCCGCGCATCGCGCTGGGCCAAATCCTCGGCGAGCCGGACGATCACGATCGCATGCACGCCGCCATGCGCTTCGGCGGCGCGATGTTGGTGTTGTCCGCGATCTTGAACGGCTGGGGCATCCTGCGCTTGCGCGTGTGGAACCCGAGCGGCGAGCCGATCATGCAGCGCGAAGTGATCGGCGCGACGCCGGACGCGCCGGACCGCATCCACGCCGCTCCGGGCAAGGCGCGGCCGGTCTGGGCCAATCCGGTCGTCTGGCGCGAGATCGCCACGCGCGCCTATGGGCATCGGCCGCTCCTGGTCAAGACCGCGTATTTCATCGTCCTTGCTCTGGTCGCGTACTATGCGTTGTTCGTGATGGAGCCACGCGAAATGGCCGCCGCGTATGGCCTGGTGCCGATCGGCATCCTCAGCCTGGTGCTGATCAGCGCGCAATCCGTGACGTCGATCACGTCCGAACGCGATCTCGGCGCGCTCGACCTCTTGATTATCACCGACATCACGCCGCAGGAATTCGTCTTCGGCAAAGTCTTCGGCATTCTCTACAACACGAAAGAATACGTCGTGCCGCCACTCGTGTTGATCGTCGTCTACGCCGTGCGCGGCCAACTTGGCGCCGCGCCGCGCGGGTTTCCGGATCAACTCGCCGGCAAGAATATCGAATCGGCCATCTGCATGATCATCGCAATGTTGATCCTGATGGCGTTCACGATCATCCTCGGCATCCACGTCGCGCTGCGTTCCGACAACAGCCGGCTCGCCGCCATCAACACGCTCGGCACGGTCTTCTTTCTTTCCGTCGGTACGCTCGTGTCGATTTATTTGATTCGCATCACCGGTCGCTTCGAATATCAATGGCTCAGCTTCGCGGGCTTCATCGTCGCGGGCATCGGCGGATTGTGGTGGGTGCTCAGCGCGGAGAGGCCGTCGGCGGCGTTGAACCTGGCGAGCGCGCTGTTGCCGATCGCGGTCTTTTACACGATCACGAACATCATCATCGGCAAGCCCGCGACCGGCGAATCGACCGATCCGCTCATTCCGTTGATCGTGACCGGCGGCGCATTCGGGTTTGCCGTCTTCGCGATGGCGATCCCGCTCATGAGCGAATTCGACGTCGCCATCGGCCGCGCCAGCGCGATCGGCGAATGAGTGATAATCGCCTGGCGAGCCGAGCCCCGTAAGGGGCCGGTTGAGTGTGCGAGACGGAAACTCAACCGGCCCCTTACGGGGCTCGGCTCGCCACTGGGAGTCCAATTCAATGTCCGTGTCCGATCCCACGCCGATTTTCGAACACTTCCGCGGCAACTACGCCACGGAACTGCTGACCGCCGCCGTCGCCCACTTCGGCGTGTTCAGCCGCCTGGCGCAGCAATCGCTAACGCCGCCGGACCTCGGCGCTGCGCTCGGCCTCGCGGAACGTCCGACAACTGTGCTCGTCACAGCGTTGCGAGCGATGGGCCTCCTGTCGATGCAACAAGGCAAACTGAGCCTGACCACGATGGCGCGCGACCACCTCCTGCCCGGCGGCAGGTTTGACGTCGGCGATTACATCAGCCTCGCTGCCAACAGCCCCGGCGTCCTGGCCATGGTCGAGCGTTTGCGCACCAACAAGCCGGCCGCTCATGAATCCGGCGTCGCGTTCATCTATCGTGAGGGCGTCGTCTCCGCGATGGAAAACGAAGCCGCCGCCCGCCATTTCACGTTGGCTCTCGCGGGCCGCGCCAAGAATGTCGCGCCCGTGCTAGCGGAGACGCTGTCCCTGGCGAATGCAAAATCATTGATCGATGTCGGCGGCGGCACCGGCATCTACAGCATCGCTTTTCTGCAAAAGAACCCGATATTGCGAGCCGTCGTCGTCGATCGTCCGGAGGTGCTCAAAGTCACGCAGGAAATGGCTCAATCCCACGGCGTCGCCGACCGCTTGAGCGTGCACGCCGCCGACATGTTTCGCGATCCTTTGCCGCGCGGCGACGTCGTTCTCCTCTCGAACATCTTGCATGACTGGGACGTGCCGGAGTGTCGCACGCTGATCGCACGATGCGCGGCAGCGCTGGAACCGGGCGGCCAATTGCTGATTCACGACGTGTTCTTGAATGATGAGTTGGACGGCCCTTTGCCGATGGCGCTCTATTCCGCGGCTCTATTCACGTTGACGGAGGGTCGGCTTTACAGTGCTGCGGAGTACGGGGTCTGGCTGCGCGAAGCCGGGTTGACGCCGGGCGCGATTGTGCCGACGTTGATTCATTGCGGCGTGCTGGTGGCGCTTGTGCGCGAATTCGAATCCGTGGCTCATTGAATGGAGGCAATCTGATCGACGGGAACGACGCGAGGCAAATGGGAACTGTCGTCGATGAACTTTGCGTTCATCAGGTTCTCGCTGACTTCGATGCCAAACGGGATTCCTTGAAACGTAGACCCATCTTGGAGCGTGACAACCGAGGATGGACGGGGTCCGGTGCGACTCATGAGATCGAGCATCGTTTTCTTGACGTCATCGTGAGTCATGGGAGTTCTGCCTTGCGGTTTACGGTAAATGTAGAATGCGTCAACATCCTCGTTACCGAGCCGAGAATCCGGCAAATAATAGACGCCATTCGGACGTTTGAATTCGTTTTGGAATGCCTTGTGACTGCGAATGTCCTCAGCCATTGGATTACTTGGGCCAATGAGCTTGATTCTGAACTGCTGAAGCGACGATTCTGGTTGCTTTCGCAACGCGTCGTAAAGCAATCGATAGGCGACAATGGGACCATCGATTTCCACGACGGCGGAAACCAAGTAAAGGAACCATTTGCCGTCCTCGCTTGTTCGAGCCCAAAAAACGGTACCAATACCGCCGCCGTCGTGGTCGAATTGCATGGCTAGATTCCAACCATCACGGATTTGCGCGTCTACCAGTGTTTCTTGATCCATTGAAGCACTCCATGAGTGGGCTCCGCGATGGCGTCGTACAGATTCTTCGCTTCCCTTTCCGAGACGGTGTGCGTGTATCGGCTTTCTTCGGTCCAATCCTTGACGTAGCCCCAGTAATCTTCAAAGTCTCGATCCAATCGAACATCGGCCTCATGAACGGACTCGAGGCCTGCCAGTTTGACCAACGCCTCCAAGTCGTGGCTCCAACATTTTTCCGAAAACTTCTTTTCGCGAAACTCGTCTGACTTTCTCAATTCAGCAATGATGCACGCCTTTAAGCCACATTCGACGGCGTAACCTGCCAAGTAATAGGCCGCAGCCCATTTGCCTTGATCGAGCAGCGTTTTCGCGTCATCAAGCCGCATCTCGGCGAGCTTTTGAAAAGCGCTTCCGTTCACCGCATTGGTCCAAGAACCTTGGAGTTCATTGTACCTGGCGTGGAGATTACCGCAAAGCGTCTGGAGCCGCAAGGAGCGTTTGCAGCAACGTCGCCGGATGCACCGCCTTGCGTCCCGTGAAATGCTCGATTTGCAGCCGGCACGAGAAACCCGGGGCGACGATCACCGTATCCGCATCGGCCTGGCGAATCGCGGGGAACAGTCGCTGCTCGCCGACCATACGGGAAATCTCGTAGTGCTCCTTTTCGTAGCCGAACGAGCCGGCCATGCCGCAGCAGCCGGCGTCGAGATCGATCACCTCCGCATCGGGGATGCGCCTGAGCAAGTTCATGAGTGCGTTCATGCCGACCAGCGAACGTTGATGGCAGTGCGACTGCACGAGGATTCGCTTCGGGCCGGCACGAAACTCCGCGTTAGCCGGACGCGCAGGCGACGTAGCACCCGAACCGTCGCTCGCGCGTCCGGCTAACATGAATTCCTCGAACGTGAAACACTTCGCCGCGATCGTCTTTGCCTTTTCGCGCTGCTCGCCTTTCAGCAACGCGGGGTAGTCGTCCTTGATCGTCAAGATGCAACTCGGCTCACACGCGATGATCGGCTTGCCGCTCTTGGCCCACGGAAACAGACTCTCGACGTTGTACGCCGCGTACTTCCCGGCCTTGTCGAGCATGCCATTGGAAATCAGCGGCCTGCCACAACAACGCATGCCGATTGGCTGTTCCTCCGGAATCGTCAGAACGTCGCGGAAGCCCTCGGGAACCACGGTGACGACGCGATGTCCCAGCGCAATCAGCAATTCGGCGGCAGCGAGGCCGAGCGCCGGCTCGTACCAGTTGGTGAACGTGTCTGGAAAAAGCAAAACACGCGGGCGCGGATCGTCGGGGAAGCCGCGGGCTTCTTGCCATTGCTCCCACCAGAGTTCGCCGGTTTCCTCGACGCCCGGCGGCAGCCAATACTCTTTGCGAAACGAGCGATCCCAATCGAACTCCGAACCAGCCTGGGGAGCAGGCGGGATGCGCCTGCGATCGATGCCGAACAGCTTTTCGTTGAACCAACGACCGATGCCGCTGCGCAAGGCCAGATGAAAGACGCGCGGCCAGGCCGCGAAGCGATCGACGTTGCCGAAGAGCCAATTGCGCCATGGCAAGCCGTGCTTTTTGTGATGCTGATCGAGCACTTCGGCTTTGAGCCGGGCCATGTCCACGTTGGTCGGACATTCACTTTTACAGGCTTTACATTCCAGGCACAAATCGAGCGCCTGCATCACCGCAGGATCGATGAGGGCGTCCTCCGGTCGCTTACGCTCCCGGCTCGCCAAGAGGTCGAGTTGACCTGTCAGCGCCAGGCGCAACGTATTCGCTCGGCCGCGCGTCGAGTGCAGTTCGTCGCACGTTGCTTGATAGGACGGACACATCGTACCGCCGCGTTTTTTGCGGCACTCGCCGACGCCGGCGCACAACTCCGCGGCGCGCGTCAGCCCGCCGTCCTCGGCGAAGTCGAACGTCGTCGGCACGTCCGGCGTCGTGTAAGTCGAACCGTAGCGGAGATTGCTCGCGAGCGGCGGCGCATCGACGATCTTGCCGGGATTGAGGAGATTGTGCGGATCGAAGGTGCGTTTGATCTCGCGAAACGCCTGGTAGAGCGTCGGCCCGTACATTTTTTCCTGATAGGGACTTCGTACTAGCCCATCGCCGTGTTCGCCGGACAATGCGCCGCCGTACTTGAGCACAAGTTCCGCCACGTCGTCGGCGATTTTTTGAAATTGCGCGACGCCCAGGTCGGACTTCAAATTGACGATCGGCCGCACGTGCAGACAACCGACCGAGGCATGAGCATAAACGCCTGCTTTCGTGCTGTGCCGCGCGATCGTTTGCAGGAACTCGTCGATATAGTCGCGCAGGTGTTGCGGATCGACGGCGGTGTCCTCGACGAACGAGATCGCCTTGGCGTCGCCTTTCTCCGCCATGGACAGCCCGAGCGCGAGCGTGCGCAACTTCCAGATGCGCGCCTGCGCCGCCGCGTCGATCGCCCGATGAAAATGCCACCCGCCGTTTACGTTTAGCGCTCGCAGGGCGCCTTCCAACGCATCAATTCGCGGCGACAACTCGGAAGCCTGCTCGCCATAAAACTCAATAATCAGTATCGCCCCCGGATCGCCCTGAACAAAATCGCGCAGCCGCGCCGCCTCCGCATTGAGCTTGGTGCAATCGAGAATGAAACGATCCATCACCTCCACTGCGGCCGGCGCGTGCTTGAGAATCGCCGGCGTCGCCGCCAGCGCATCAAGCAAATCGGGGAACTGCACGACGAGGACCGCCTTCGCCTTGGGCAATTCGATCAACCGCAACTTCGCTTCGAGGACGATGCCGAGCGTGCCTTCGGAGCCGACGAAGAGGTGGGCGAGGTTGCATTTTTCCGCGACAAACGCGTCGAGATTGTACCCACCCACGCGGCGCAGAATCTTCGGGTAACGTCGCTCGATTTCGTCCGCGTGCTCCTTCGCCAGTCGGCGCACCGCGCGATAGGCGGCGCCCTCAAGGTCTTGTTGATGACATTTCGTTTCGACTCCATTATTATCCATTGGCCGCGCGTGAACAAGGCTGCCGTCGGTGAGCAGCACCTTCAGTTCCAACACGTGGTCAACAGTCTTGCCGTAGATGATCGAATGCGTGCCGGAAGAATTGTTAGCGACCATTCCGCCGATGGTGGCGCGATTCGCCGTCGAGATGTCCGGCGCGAATTGCAATCCGTGCGGCTTCACCTGTTGATTGAGTTCATCGAGCATGCAGCCGGGTTCGACGCGGACCCAACGTTCGGCGACGTTGAATTCGAGCACACGATTGACGTACTTGGAAAAATCGAGAATGACGCCCGGCCCGATTGATTGTCCGGCTTGCGACGTGCCGCCGCCGCGCGCCGTGATCGGCACGCCGAAGCGAGCGCAAACTTTCAGGATTGCGGCCACGTCGTCGGGCGTTCGCGGCAGGACGACGCCGAGCGGCACGATCTGATAAACGCTGGCGTCGGTCGAGTAGATGGCGCGATCGAGCCGATCGAAACGCACCTCGCCGGTCACGACTTCCGAAAGCGCGCGGCGAAGCGCATCGATGTCCACGGTCGGCCTCGAAACTTGCGGCAAGGATACGAGCGTCATTGGGTATTCGAGTCCATGGCAAAAAGATGGGCGGCAAAAAAATGGGATGCGGAGTCGGATCTATTTTTTTGCCGACCGTTTCTTTGCCATTTCTTTTAGCCCATCGTGCAGGCGATGCAGTCCGTGCTCAAGCGTTTGCCCGCCGCTCGCAAAGGAGACGCGCAACGTGCCCTCGCCGGCGGCGCCATAAGCGGCGCCGTGGATGACGATGACGCCAGCATCGGCGAGCAGCCGGCGGCGCACGTCGTCGGACCGCAAGCCGAGGCCGCGCACGTCGAGCATGACAAACAGGCCGCCTTCCGGCACGAGCGTTTGGACGCCGGGCAGGCCGGTCAGCGCCTTCACGGTTTGGTCGCGGCGATCCTGGAACTCGGCCGCCATTTTCGCAACACACGCTTGATCTCCGGTCAGCGCCGCCGCGGCTGCAAATTGCACGAACGTCGCCGGCCCGCGGCTGAACTGCTGCCATGTCAGGAGCATGGTGCGAATGATCTCGACCGGCGCCGCGCAATAGCCGACGCGCCAGCCGGTCATGCTGTACGTTTTTGACAAGCTGTTGACAACGATCGTGCGAGCCCGTGCTTCGGCGGACAACGACGCGAGTGAAACAGGGCGGCCGCCGTCGTAGATCAACTTCTCATAGATCTCATCGCTGAGCACCCAGAGGTCATGGGCGTGTGCGAATTCCATGAACGCTTGCAACTCGGCGCGCGTGAACACCGTCCCCGTCGGATTCCACGGCGAGTTCAGTAAAAGCACACGCGAGCGCGGCGTGCAAGCCGATTCGAGAGCGGCGCGATCGAGCACGAATCGTCCATTGCGAATCGATGACGGCACGGGAACCGGCCGGCCCCCCCAGATTTCAATCGGCGAGGAATACGCGTCGTAAATCGGATCGGGCAGGAGCACCTCGTCGCCGGGCTGAATGAGCGTCGCCAGCGCGGTGAAGATGCCGCCGGTCGCGCCGTCGGTGACCAGAATCTCCTTGTTTGGATCGTAACTGAGATCGTTCTCTCGCCACAGCTTTTCGGCGATCGCTTGACGCAGGATCGGCTCGCCCTGGTTGTCGGGATAACCGGTGCGGCCGTCGCGTAACGCTTTCTCCGCGGCTTCGACGATATGAAGCGGCGTTGGCGTGTCCGGCTGGCCGCGCATGAGCGACACCAGCGTGCGGCCGTCCGTTTGAAGATGCTTCGCCTCGGCCAAGACGCGATTGACGGCGGTCGGCTTCAGCGACGTGATGCGCTCGGCGAGGTTCACGGCTGTCCTCCCGCGATCTGGTCGCGCAATTCGCGACGCAACACCTTGCCCATCGCATTGCGCGGCAAGGCATCCATGAACACGATCGACTTGGGCCGTTGATAATCGACGAGCCGTTCGCTCAGGTGAGCGTTCAGCCGATTTTCATCGAGTGTCGCGTCCTCGCGCACGACGACGGCGACGACGCGTTCGCCCTTGCGATCATCGGGCACGCCGAGCACCGCCGACTCGCGTACGCCGGGGCATTCGTTGATGATGCGCTCGACGACTTGCGGATAGACGTTGAAGCCGCTGGTGATGATCAGGTCGTTCTTGCGGCCGACGAGCGTCAAGAAACCGTTCGAATCGATTGAGCCCAAATCGCCGGTGTCAAACCACTCATTTCCCCCCTCTCCCTCTGGGAGAGGGGCCGGGGGTGAGGGCCGGGCGTCAGGAGATTGCTTCCAATATCCACGAAACAGACTCGGCCCGCGAATTTGCACGGCGCCGACTCCGCGCGCGGACGCTCCCGGCTCGCCGACGACGCGCAGCTCGACGCCGTCGAGCACCTTGCCGACCGAGCCGTACGGCCACGGTCCGTCGAGCGGCAAGCTGGTGATGACGAATGCTTCGGTCATGCCGTAGCGATTGATCACCGGCTTGCCGAGGATCGCCTCCAGCCGCGGCAACACCTCGGCGCGAATCGGCGCAGAGCCGCAGGTGAACAAACGCGGCTTCGTCCACATCCTGGCGGCGTCGCGAAAGTTCGGCTGTTCGAGAAAGCGATAGTAAATCGTCGGCACGGCCATGAAAACGGTGCACTCATGGATTTGCTGCAACGCCTTCTGCGGCTCGAATTCATCAAGAATCACGCAGCCGCCGATCATCAAGGTCATCTGCGTGGCGAACGACAGGCCGTGTACGTGAAAGAGCGGCAACACATTCAAGACGATGTCGTCCGGCGTGAATCGCCAACAGGAGGCAAGTGCGCCGAGGCCGGCCGCGACATTGGCGTGCGAATGAACGACGCCCTTGGGCCAGCCGGTGGTCCCGGAGCTGTAGATGATCATGCACGGGTCGTCGTCGGCGACGGCGACTGTGCGAAAGGTGCACTTGGGAGCATCGAGCACGGCCACGTCGGGAACGACGGAACGCAATTCCGGCAGTTCCGACCGCAAGGAATCGAGAGTTTGTTGCACGTCGTCTTGCACGATGGCGACGCGGGCGCCGCTATCGGCCAAAAAGAAGCGCAATTCGTCGCGTGTGAAACGAGGGTTGAGCGGCAACGTTACGGCGCCGGCGTGCAAGGCGGCGAGATGCGCAAGCAAGAACGCCATTTTGTTGGACGTGCAAAGGACGACGCGGTCTCCCTTCGTCACGCCGAGCGACTGCAGCCAGCCCGCGCCTTCACGCGCGCGGATCGCGAGATCGCCATAGGTAAAAGTACGTTGTTCGTGAACGAACGCGCGGCGAAGGGGGTGATTGCGGAGCACTTCCTGAAGTTGCGTGAAGAAGTTGGCGGCCATGGGGTATAGGTTATCCCCAGGTCCATGAAAAGGAACACCCGGCCGTGGCCACAAGCTGCCAGCTTGTGAGCCGGCACGAGAGCAGACAAGCTGGCAGCTTGTCGCTACGGAATTCAGCGTGTCGGCGCCGGATGAGGATAATCGCGCGGCAATATCATGCGCTCCAGCCGGCGCTGGCCGCGCAAGAGCACGATGGTCGCGGGCACGTCGATCGGTAGTTGCGTGAGCAATTTGTGCAGGTCGTCCACGTTGGCGACGGGCTGCTCGTCGATCGACAGGATGCAGTCGTCCACCTCGACGCCGGCTTGTTCGGCCGGTCCGTTCTCCTCGATAAACATCACCTCCACAGCGGTCGCTTGCACGAGTCCAAGCTCTTTTTGAATGAAGCGCGGGATCGGCACCGTGCGCACTTGCAGGCCGAGATAGCCGCGATGGACTTTGCCGTGCTTGAGCAGGATCGGCACGAGCGTCTTGGCCATGTTGATCGGGATGGCGAAACAGATGCCCTGAGCCGGCGCGATGACGGCGGTGTTGATGCCGACGACGCGGCCGTGGCTGTCCACGAGCGGACCGCCGCTGTTGCCGGGATTGAGGGCGGCGTCGGTCTGGATGACGTTGTCCACGAGATGGCCGGTGATGGTGCGCAACGAACGTCCCAGCGCGCTGACGACGCCGGCCGTGACGGTTGACTCGAAACCAAATGGGCTGCCGATCGCGACGACGAGCTGGCCGACGCGCAGCTTCTGCGAATCGCCAAGATTGGCGTGCGGCAGCTTGGTCCCCTGGGCTTGCACGATGGCCAAATCGGTCCACGGATCGCTGCCGACGACGCGTCCCTCGACTTCGCGGCCGTCGTTAAGTCGAATGCGCGTGCTGGCGAAATCGCCGACGACGTGCGCGTTGGTCAGGAGGAAGCCGTCCGGCGTGAAGAGGATGCCGGAGCCGCTGCCGCCGCTTCGTCCCTGGCCGACGCGCAAGTTGACAACGGCCGGCTGCAACGCCTCCGCGACGCGCACGACGACGCGCGAATAGGCGTCGAGCGCTTCGGCTTCATCGCTCTCGCCATCGGGTCGAGGCGACGAGGGAGGTGTCGGTTCCGCGCCATTGTTGATGAGGCTTACGAACGGGGCCATGGTGTGTTCTCCGTGGGGCTACACCATTCTAGGCGGGCAGGTCAAGGAGCGGCGCGTTGGCGGGGGATCGCGTTGGTCCGAAAGGGGTGAGCAGTGAGATCGACGATGGGGTCTACCAGCCATTTGCGGACGACACGAATCAACGAACCGCGCAGGAAGCATCCTCGTTGCTCTTGATGTCTTGATCAATCTCGACGGGATTGGCGGAGTAATAATCCCATGCAGCGGTCAGGTCTGCCTGATTGAGCGACGGATACAATTCAAGAAGCCGAGGATCGGTCACGTTTTCGCGCCGCCAAAGGACGAGGCTCCAGACAGGAATTCGCGTTGAGCGAACGCATGCGCTGCCGCCGCATACGTCGGGCGTTTTCATGATGCGCGAAGGCAAGGCATCAACGGTCGAGACCTTGTTCATTTTCTCGCCCTCCATTTCAGCAAACATTATATCAGACCATTGGCGAACCGGGACGACCTTGTATCTTCGACGACGCGTCGGTAACCTGAACCGCATGACCGCCGTCCTCCAACGATCTGTTGCCCCCGTTTTTCAGAACGGCGAACTGAGCGACGAATTCGTCTTGCACATCCCGCGCGACGCTTACACTTTGAAGGGATTTCGCCGCTGGGTCCTGTCCGATGAATTTCCCGAAAAACAGCCAGTCCTGTTCCTCAATGGGGAGATTTATCTCTATCTGCCCAAGGAAGAGGTCTTCACCCATGCCGCGGTAAAAACGCCGGTTGCCGTTGAACTGGGCGGACTGTTCGATGAACTTGACCTTGGCGATTTCTACATTAACGGCGTTCTGGTCACGAATGTCCAAGCAAACCTCTCGGGCAACCCAGACATGGTGGGCATCCTGTGGAAAAGTCTGGAAAGCGGCAAAGTGCGATACGTCACCAATGTGAAGGATCGCACAGTTGAAATTGAAGGCTCGCCCGATTGGCTGCTCGAAATCGTAAGTGATAGTTCGGTCAAGAAAGATCTGCTAGACCTTCGCGCTGCCTACCACAAGGCCCGCGTCCGCGAATACTGGATCATCGACGCGCGCGGCGAGGAAATCGAATTTCAAATCCTCCATTGGCGGAAAGCCGGCTATGTTCCTGCGCCGACCGAGCAAGGTTGGCACATCTCTCGAATTTTCGGCGGATTATTCAAGATTACGCGCAAACGCCACCGCCGCGGCGACTGGCGTTACACGCTCGCAACGAAGTCGAATTAGTGCCAAAAAATTGTAATTTTTGCAAATTTGATGTTGACTAGGGTTTGCGCTTAGGTTAACTTACGGGCGTTCGATTCGGCCTCTTCTCTGTTCCGGCCCCGCTGCTTCGCATCCCTGCGGACAGCGGGGTTTTTTCACCGAAACTCGCGATCTCCTTCATTGTTTTTATAAACTTCGTAATACTAATATTTTCAATAGGTTGCGTTGTTTTTTTATTCGTCAATGACCTTTTTGAGGCATCCATTTCGGCGTCGCCTGGGTATAATGGCTTCGCTGGCTTTTCGGCCTGCGGTTTTCCCACTTCATAGGCGAGTTTTCCATAAGGAGTCCAACCATGCTTTCACCTGAGTGCATGCGCGAATTGAAGTCGTCCTGGCTTCCCAATGTCACGGATGCGGGTTTGGACCGCCTGATCGACCTTCTCGAAAAAGGCAGCCCGATGCTGATACACGGCAGCTTCACTCGCTCCGTTCCCATGGGTTGCCTGGCGACGCAAATCGCGTGGCATCATCCACAAACGGAAAAAATGACCCTCGACGCGGGCATCTGCTGGCTCAATCGCGTCGCCGGCCTGAACCCTGCCACCTCGCTCGTGATCCGCGAATGGGATCGCTCGGCCGAATGTGATTTCGAGATTCGCCAGGATCTGGCGGCGGCCTTCCGGCTGGAACGCGATGAACGCCGGCAGCTGGTTGATGAGACGGTCGGTGCAGACGAGGAGCTGGTGACCGTATAGTCTTTCAGGAGAATTACTTAAACCGCTGCGCTGAAAGCGCGGCGGTTTTTTTTTGGAGTTCGCCAATGTTGGAGCGCGTTCTGGAACCGGAAGTGATGGATTCGGACGAGGAGGCTCGCGATTACGACGCGATGGACCATTCTCACGTCAATCGGCTGTTCGTGAGCGATTTGCTCCAGCTGCATGCAAATTTTACGACCGCGCTAGACGTTGGGACGGGTACGGCACAGATTCCCATCGAATTAGGCAAGCGTCAGCTGCAAGCGCAAGTCACCGCCATCGATATGGCCGAGCACATGTTGCGCGTCGGCAGCGCCAATTTGGCGCGCGCCGGTTTGACGGCGCGGATTCAATTGAAACAATGCGACGCCAAACGCATGCCGTTCGCGGATCGTTCGTTTGATGCGGTGATTTCTAACAGCATTGTGCACCACATTCCATCGCCGTTTGCCGTTTTCGCGGAAATGGCGCGGGTCGTGAAAGAGCAGGGCGTGCTGTTCGTGCGCGACCTTTTGCGGCCTGTTGACAAGGCGACCCTGACGGCGCTGGTGCAAACCTACGCCGGTGATGCCAACGCGCACCAGCAGAAAATGCTCGCCGATTCGCTGCACGCGGCTCTGACGCTGGAAGAGGTGCGCGAAATGGTGGCGCGGTTGGGATTTGATGCCCAGTGCGTGCGGCAGACGAGCGATCGGCACTGGACGTTCGCCGCTTGCGGTTTCGCGCTCGCGCGGCGCCACTCGAACGCTAAACCGCAAGCGTCGGCTCAATGAACGCCCGTCTCCGCCAACCAGCGTTCCGCGTCGAGGGCTGCCTGGCAACCCGTGCCCGCGGCGGTGACGGCCTGGCGATAATAGTTGTCCGCGACATCGCCCGCGGCGAAAACATGCGGTGCCGATGTCTGCAGGT
>DAIOGM010000044.1:16932-27167 GCA_036745215.1 Gemmataceae bacterium | reverse complement strand
GCGCAGAGAACGCAGAGTGTTTCTGATTGTGAACCAAGCCCTCCGCTTCGGATTTGCTTTTATTGAGGCTTCGCAGCGCCGGGTGCCCCGTGGTTCAATTGCCTCACTCGATGGTGAGCGGAATCGAAAACTCCGACGTGTTGCCGAGCTCGTCGGTCATGGTCGCGGTCAACTTGTGTCCTGCGAGCACCGTCGCCGGGACTTTCAGGACAGTCGCGAAGGATACTTCGTTGCTGTCGTCCATGTTGCCGTTCAGGGCGCCGAGAAACGTTTGGCCTTGTCCGCTCGGGGGACTGGCGAAGAATTCGATGCGCCAGGCCGTGAAAAAGTTTGTATTGATGAAACCGGTGAGGATCAGATTGGCCCCATCGAGAAACGCACTGGTGAGGACCGGATTATTGAGCAGCCCATTGGGGCCGGTGTCCGCGTCGTCGGGATCGTTCGGCGTTGGTCCGTCGTTGGCGCCGAGGTCGATGCCCTGGCCGGCGTTGCTGAAGATGCGGTTGTCCTGGACGGAGTTGCCGCTGCCGGCGGCGTCGTTGAAGCCGTTGGCGGGATCGCTGCCGATGAGGACGCCGTCGCCGCCGTTGTGGGCGATGGTGTTGCCCGCGCCGGCAAGCGTGCCGCCGATGCGATTGTTGGCGGCGCCATCCATGACGAATACGCCGCTTCGAGAGTTGCCCAGGGAGGCGAGGCCGTTGACCGCCAGACCGATGAAGTTCCCTAGAACGAGGTTGAGTTGAGCGCCGGACGAAATCCACACACCGCTTCGATCGTTTCCGGAGATAATATTTCGGGCCGCCGCGACGGTTCCGCCAATGGTATTGGCGTCCGCGCCTCCGAAGAGGGCAATGCCGTCCGCGTTGCCCAGATCGCCGGTTCCCGCGGCGTTGGCGCCGATGAAGTTGCCTTGAACCAGGTTGCCGGTGGCGCCCATGCCGGTCATCGCCACGCCGTTGGAAATGTTGCCTGAGATTACATTGCGGGCGCCGGGCGCGGTTCCGCCAATGGTGTTGTTGGCGGCGGCGAGGAGGTTGACGCCGTTGGTGTTGGGCAGGCTGGCGGCGCCGGCGGCGTTCGTGCCGATGAAGTTGCCCTGGACTCGATTGTTCGACGCGCCCTCGATGTTGACACCATTGCCATTGTGGCCGGAAATAACGTTGTGCGCCCCCGCAACGACGCCGCCAATGGTGTTGATCATGGCGCTCAATAGAATCGTCACGCCATGTTCGACGTTGCCGAGGTCCAGGCTGCCTGTGACGTCGGTGCCGATGAAGTTGCCCTGGATCAGGTTGCCGGTGGTGTCGAGCCCTGAAAGGAGCACGCCGGAGGCGCCGTTGCCGGAGATGATGTTGCGAGCGCCGGGCACGGTTCCGCCGATGAGGTTATTCTTGGCGCCTAAGGACACGCTGACGCCTTCAAGCCCGTTGGCAAGGCCGCTCGTGCCGGTGGCGTCAACACCGATGAAGTTGCCTTGCACCTTGTTGCCATTGACGCCGGCGCCGCCGATGACGATGCCGGTACTATTTCCGGAGATCACATTGCCCGTGCCGGCCATCGTCCCTCCCACCGTATTGCCGGCTGCTTGAGTCGTGATGCGAACACCGGCAAAGGCGTTGCCAATCGCACCGGTGCCGTTGACGTCCGTGCCGATAAAGTTGCCGGAGATCACGTTGCCGGTAGTTCCGGCGCCGAAGACGTTCACGCCATTGAAATTGCCTGAGATGAAATTGCGCGAAGTGGCGCCGCCGCCCACGCGATTGCTGGCGGCGCTGTCCTTGATCACGACTCCGTCGCCGGTGTTGCTGATTTCCGTGAATCCCAGAATATCCAGGCCGATGGAGTTGCCTGCCACGACGTTGCCGGTGGTGCCTGCGCCGGAGATTTCCACGCCCGATCCGGCGTTGCCGGAGATGATGTTGCGGGCGGCGGTCACGGTTCCGCCGATGGTATTGGCGTCGGCGCCGCCGGAGATGAGCACGCCGACATAGCCATTGCCCAGCGCGGCGGTGCCAAAGATGTCCGTGCCGATGCGATTGCCTAGCACGACGTTGTTCTTGGTGGACGGACCATGGATGGCGACGCCGGCGAGCCGGTTGCCGGAAACGACGTTGCCCGCGCCAGCGGCAGTGCCGCCGATGCGAACGCCGCTGGCCGTGCCCGCGATCATGATGCCGTGGAGTTGGTTCGGCGCGGCGATCGTGCCATCGACGCTGGTGCCGATGCGACAGCCTTCGACGACGCTGTTGGAACCGAACACGAGAACGCCGTTGCCCTGGAAGTTATTGATGGTAAGCCCGCGTACCACGCTGCCGGCCGCCTTCAGGACCAAGCCGTTGGCCCCCGCGCCGGCGCCCAGGCCGTTCAGGATGATGCCAGGTTGCGTATGGCCCGCGATCGACACTCTGCTCGTCAAGGCGGGCAACGCCGACGTTAACGCGATCGCGTGTGGGCCGATTCCGGGAATGTTGAAGTTGATCGTATCGGCCGCCGCGGTCAAGTTGGCCGCCTTGATCGCTTCACGCAGCGAGACGCCTCCCACGCCGATGCCGTTGTCCTCATCCGCGCTCGTGGTGACGGTAATCGCCGCCGTGAAGATGACGCGGTTCACGCGGCCACTGTCACGCGCCAGATACAGGAGGCTCCCATCGGGCGCGACGCGCAAGTCCACCGTGCCGGGCGTGTTCGTCGCAAAGCGCGACACGGCGCCGGTCGGAATGTCGATGACGTTGATCCAGTCGTTGACGAAGTCGGCGAAGAAGTAGTCGCCGTCCAACGATATCGGGAAGCTATTGATGCCGGGGCTCGACGGATTGTAGAACGCGCCGCCGGTGATGGCGAAGCCCTGGAACGTGCCGCTGCCGTGCAAATAACTGTAGAAGGGCCGAGTGAAATTGGGGAACTGGCTTTGATTGAAATTGCCTTCCGTGGTCGGCCAACCATAGTTCGCCCCCGCGGCGCCGACGTTGATCTCTTCCCACGTGCCTGCGCCCACGTCGTTGATGTGCATGCGGCCCGTGCCCGGCTGGAACGTGAACGTGAACGGATTGCGCAGTCCGCGTGCCCAGATCGCCTGGTTCTTGCCGGTCGTCTGGCTGAAGAACGGATTGTCAGTCGGAATGGTGCCGTCGGGGTTCAAGCGCAGCATCTTGCCGTGCAGCGTGTTCAGCGATTGGGCGTTGGCGCCATTCGCGTTGTCGCCGACCGCGGCGTAGAGCTTGCCGTCCGGCCCGAAGTGGATCGCGCCGCCGTTGTGGGTGGTGAAGCTGCTCAAGGCGTCCAGCTCGAAGATGACCAGTTCGCTGCCCAGCGTCGGTTGATCCGGGTTCGTGTTGTTCACCGTGAATCGGCTAATGCGATTGTGCGGATTCGGCGCGGCCGTGGAAGTGTAATAAAGGTACACGAAATCCGACGCCGCGTCGCCGATGTTGTAGCTCGGGTCGAACGCGATGCCGAGCAAGCCGCGCTCGCCGGCGCTGTTGATGTCGGCGGCGGGAATATCCAGGGCGGTGAAGCTGGTGGTGCTGCCGGCGCGAAAGACTTCGACATCGCCGCCTTGCTCCAGGACCCAGATTCGGCCATCGGGCGCGATTTCCATGGCCGTGCCGCGGCTGATGCCGTCGGCGACGATCCCTTCTTGAAAACCAGTGGGCAACGTGGCAGGCGTGACGCGATCTTCAAGCTGCTCGACGCCCGGACGAAAACGGCGTGCGGTTCGGCCGGCGTAGGATTTCGTGCGCATGGTGTGTCTCCTTGTGGTGCAAAACGAATGGGTATACCGATGGGAGAGTGACTGCATCTCTTACATGAGGCGTTGGCAACGGGCAAACAGCAATGGCCGACGAAGTGCAATGAGCGTAGCATCAACGGCCGCGACGGGAACGTTTCACGCAGCACGAATTGACGGGACGCTGCGCGTTAAGGAAAGATTTGAACATTCGAATGGGTGTTTCGCAAGGGGGGTTTTGCCGGAAAATGTGCCTGTAGAATTCATGTTGCGTGGAGGAGGAATAAACCAAGGAAAACTAGGGAATCTGTAATGGTCGCTTCGCGTCGTTCGGGTTCTACGGATCGATTCGACAAATCGTGTCGTGACGACAACGCCGACGAGAACGCCTTCGCCGCGCGTGCCGAATTTGCTTACCCTTCTACGGAAAACGTTCGTGCAGATTCCCGCATCTGTTGGTTTTCGACCGCTGGAAAATCAGATTTGAATGGATAGAGACGAACGGTCACGTGGAGGGAGGTTGCCGTGAAAGGAAAACGAATTTTGACTCTGGCGGTTAGCGCGTGGCTTGGCGCCGCTGCGTTGGCCAATGCGCAGCCTGCGTTCTTGCCTTCGAAGACGCCGAAATCGGAAGCCCGTGAATATCCTCTGCCGCCGATGCCCGCGACGCCGAACCCCGCTTTGGCGGAATCGGTCGCGGCGTCGCTCAAGGAGAGCGGAGCGCTGACGCGGTGCCGGCTGCAGGTAACGGCCGTCGGCGGCGTCGTCGATTTGCGCGGCGAAGTGGCGGACGCGATGCAGCAAGCCGCGATTATCAACATCGCGCGTTCGACGCCGGGCGTGGCGGTGGTGCGCGACTGGATGCAAGTGCGTCCGGACCATGCGGTGATGCAGACGCAAGGGCCGGGGCCGGCGCCGCTGATTCAGCCGCTGCCGTTGCCGTTGCCCCAGCCCCAACCGCAACCGATGCCGCCGGATTTGCGAGGCCCGGTGATGCCGCCGCGGATCGACGGCCTGTTGCCCGAGCCGATGCCGATCTTTCAGCCGATGCCGGGCCCGAACCCGATGATGCAGCCGCCGCCGATGCCGCCGTACGCTTGGCCGACGTACGCCCCGTACAACAACTACTCGCGCGTAGCGTATCCGCAGGCGTATCCGTATGAACAATTTCCGTTCATCGGACCAATGTATCCGTTCCCGCGCGTGCCGCTCGGCTGGCGTTCCGTGTCGTTGACATGGGAAGACGGCCACTGGTGGTTCCATCGCAATCCGACCGGACACGATTGGTGGCGGATTCGGTACTGGTAACAAGGTAGGTCGGGCTTTCCCGCTTGACATGAGCAGCCATCGGCCCTGAGATGAACTCGTTCATCTCAGGGCCTTTCTCTTGATTGCGGCAACGCGTTCACCGGAAATCGCAAATCGTTCCCATTCATGCCAACGAGCCTCCACATCCACATCGGCGCCGGCGGCGTCGGTTGAGAACGCGGGCAGGATCAGGTGCGTGCCACGGCGGAGAAAGCAAGGCGTCTTCCGGCCCTTGCAGCGAATCGCGGGATGCCAGTGTCCCATGATCGTCTTCGCAGCATCGACGGATTGATCGCCGTGCACGATTCGCCAATCTGAAAGTTCATAACCGTCTGAAAAAACGCTCATGTCGTTTGGCGCATTCGGCAACCCTCGGTCATGGTTGCCTGGAACGAGACCGACAAAACGAATGTGCAGGCCGTCCAGTAATTCGAGGAATGATTGAAGCAATTTCCCGTCGAAACCACGTTCAAACAAATCGCCTGCGACGACTAGTGCGCGCACCTCATGGATGCGCGCCGCCTGGATCAGCGCCGCCATTTCCTCGTGGACGCTTCGTCCGGGAATCGCGTCCCCCTGTCGCTGACGGGCGGCGCTGTAACCTAAATGAACGTCCGCAAGGACGGCCGTCGCCGTCGGCTCATGGATGGCAAAACGCTGCGGCAACAAGAGCCACTCATTGAAGATCCGCATCACGCCACCTCCACGGTTTCGCGGATTGGGCCGGTGAAATTCGATCGCATCAACAGGCTTTCGCCGAACGGCGACGGCGCCGCGAGATGACGAATGCGGATCGGCAGCGACACGAGTTGTTCGGCATAAGCGAGTGCCGTCGCGAGATCGCACTGGGACGACAACGCTTCCGCTTCCGCTTGGCGCAACAACACGAAATCGGGCGACGCCATGCGAATCTGCTCGAACAATCTTCGCTCCGCCCAGTCCTTGCCGCCGACCTTGCGTTTGCGGCCGAGCGGGTTTTTGAGCACCATCAAGCCGGTCTGGGCGACGCGCGCAAACGATTGGGGCAATAGCTCGCTCGAACGCAAGTGTTCGTGCAAGACTTCGCTGAACCGGTCGCCATGCAACGCGGTTCGCCATGAGGATAACGAAATCGGCGCCGATGAAACGACGACGACGTGCACGCCAAGATCCGCCGGCGATGCGAGCGCCTTGACGTTCGCACGCTGAAACCGATGAACGAAGACGCGCGCCAGCGCCTCGTTCGCCGAGCGCGACAGCGGCGTATGCAAGTAAAATTCGCTGCACGACTGCATCGAAACGCATTCGATGAGGCACGTTTGCAGCGTCGGGATTTCGCTGCGCGACTCTTGCTCTTGCAAATAACGCGTCAAGGCTCGGCATGCGGAATTCGAGAGGTGATATTCATCGTGCAGCCATTGCCGAAGCGCCTCGTCGCCGTCGCGCAACCATTCGCCGGCCCGTTCGCGGAACAGGAAGATGCGCCGGGCCAGCTCGCCCGGCATCGGCACGCCGGCGCCCAGCCAGCGCGGGATCTGCGGCCGGCCGAAGACTTCCTCCACGACGAGCGCGGCATGCTCGCGCGTCTTCAACTCCAGGCAACGCCCATCGAGAACGAAGCGATCGCCGGGTTGCAAGCGCTCGGCGTAGCTCAAATCGACTTCGCCCAGGGCGCGCGTGCGGTCGGCGTCGTCCTCGGCGGGGTCGCGCAGGCGGATGGCGCACGCGTCCTCGGTGAGAATCGTGCCAAGGTTGCGGCGGAGCAGCCGGGCGGTTCGCTCGTCGGCGATCGTGAATGCGCCGTCCTGCCAGCGCAATCGCGCCGGCAGCCATGGCGTGCCGTCGCGCCGTCGGCCGCTCAGATAGTCGAGACAGTCATCGAAGTCGCATCGCTCCAGCTTGCGAAACGGCGCGGCCTGGCGAACGAACGCAAACGCATCGTCGGGCGACCACCGCTCCGTCATCGCCATGCCGACAAGCTGCTGGCACAAGACGTCGAGCGGCGCTTCGATCGGCCGAACCGCTTCGATCTGGCCGTCGCGTCCGCTGCCGGCGGTCACGGCCGTTTCGAGCAATTCGCCCGGCGATGCGGTGAGCAACAGGCCGCGGCGCGGCTCGCCGGGGCGATGGCCCGAGCGGCCGACGCGCTGGAGGAGCCGCACGACGCCGCCGGGCGGATGCACGAAGATCACCTGATCAACCGTGCCGATGTCGATGCCCAGCTCCAGGCTCGTGCTGGTGACGACCGTCCACAGCCGGCCCTGCTTCATCCGCCGTTCCACAACGCGCCGCCGCGCCGCCGAGATTGCCGAATGATGCACGGCGATCTCGTGTTTGCGACTGGGGTAACGACGTCGCAGCGCATACGTCAAGCGTTCGGCGAGGTTGCGCGTGTTGGTGAAGATCATGGTCGTGGCGTTGGCCGCCAGTTCCGGCGCGATCCGATCGATCAATGCCGCGATCCAGCCGGGGGAATACTCGAGATTCTCGAAGAGCGGCTCAACGACCAGGTGTTTTTCCGTAGCATCCGCAACTTGCGCGATCGCGCACGCTCGACCGGCGCCGGCGAGAAACTCCGCGACCGCCGTCAATGGGGCACACGTCGCCGACAGGCCGATGCGTTTCAATTGGCCGCCGGCGAGCAGGTCGAGTCGTTCAGCGCAGATCGCCAGATCGGCGCCGCGCTTGTTGGCGACAAGAGCGTGAATCTCGTCCAGCACCAGCCAGCGAACCGATTGCAACATTTCGCGCGACGGCGAGTGCGCGAGCATTTGTGCCAGGCTCTCCGGCGTCGTCAACAGGATTGCGGGTGGATGCCGCAGATGACGACGGCGAACGCGTTGCGACGTGTCGCCGGTCCGCAAGCCGATGCGCATCGCTCGGTCCGTGAAGTTGCCGGTGCGACGCAGCGAACGCCACGCCTTTTTGAGATTGACGCCCACATCGCGGCACAACGCTTTGAGCGGCGCGACGTAGAGGCATTGCAAGCCGTCCGCAGGCTGTGCGAGGATCGCATTCATGATCGGCAGGAATGCAGCCAGCGTTTTGCCGGTGCCGGTCGGCGAGGAAAGCAGAAAATGCTCTTGATTGGAAAACGCAGACCAGGCAAAACACTGAGCGAGCGTCGGTTGCCCGAATGTCGCCGCGAACCAGTCCCGTACGTCAGGAAGCAAGCCTTGCTCCGCGACTTCGCGCGACGGCGGCACCGTCAAAAAGTGTATCGATTCGGCGGCCATGAGCTTCCTTGCGAGAGGAATCCTGGGACTGGCGACATTATAGCCGATTATCCAATGTAGTCATCACGCTCCGCGTGATGGAGTTGGGCGTGTCGATCGACGGAATTAGCAGATTGCGAAGCGGAGCCAAATTCATCACGCGGAGCGTGATGACTACTTTCCAGGCCAACGAACGTTGTCGCCGAGCACTTCGAGGTTCTTGTTGAACTGAATCGCGTCCATCGGCTCGATGCCGCGGAAGACGCTGTCGCGGATTTCGATGTGTTCGTTCAACACCGGAACCATCTTGGGATTGGCGTCGAAATAAATCGCGGCCCGCGGCTTCTCGAATTCTTGCGTGAAGGTGTGCAAGCGCTCGAGCCGAATCGGATGATTGGCGGCGCCGACGGCGTTCATCACGAGCACCGCGTTCCGCGCGAAGTGGCGCATTTGCAAGTTGTCGATCACCATGCCGGAACAATTGGAGGTAATCATGATCAGGTCGTTGACGTTGCGATCCTTGTCCAGCGAGCCGTCGAGCATGATGCCGTCGCCCTTGAACTTGAAATCGGACGCCTTGATGATGCGCAACAGCGGCGTGTCGGGATCATTGCGGGCGGAGCGCCACTCGATGATTTTACCCGGAGCGGCCTGCAGCGTGATGCTGGTGCGAATATTCTTGTTGCCATCGAGGACGACGTTTTCTTCGTATCGTTCATCCCAAAGTTCGATGACGGTGTCAGTCTCGGCAAACTTCAAGGCGTTCTGAATGGTCGGAAATGCTTTGCGTCGATTCGGGTCCTTGCTGACTTCCAACCGAAGCGGCGTAATTTCGGGCTTCTTGTTGCCTTGGTCGTGGCCAAGAAAGCCAAGATACCAAAGTCCGGGAAAGATCAGGCTCGTCAAGCACAACGGCAGCACAATGAAGCCGAGGATTAAAATAACCACGAAGAGCATGCTTTTCCGCGACGACTGCGCGGTACGGTTGCCGGTCGGCACCGGTGTCGGCACGGTTTCGCCGTTGGCAAGCGGATTGTCGGTATCGGCGGCGACGTCTTCCCAGGGGGCGCGTTCCGGGGCGGGCGGCGCCTTGACCAGGGTCGGCGCCATGATCGCGGCCGGCCTGGATGGCACGGGCGGCGCCGGCGTCGTTGCAGTTCGCGAAGCGGGCGGCGTCGGCGCGGGCGTCGTTCGACTCCATCCGGAGCCCGCCGCAGGCTGGCCGGGCGCCGGTTCGCCGCTCATCGCCGCCGGACTGATCACCGGCATCTCCGGTTCGGTCGGCGGTGATAGCTCCACCGGCGCGAACGGCGCCAACGCGTCGATAATTTCGCCCGGCGTCGCATATCGATGCGCCACGCTTTTCATCATCATCTTGTTCATGATCGTTATCACACCGCCGGGCACGTCCTTGCGATAGTCCGCGATCGGCGGCGGCGCCTTCATGTGATGTGCGAGCAACTTGTCGGCGATGGGCAGTCCTTCGAACGGCGCTCGGCCCGTCAAGAGGAAGTAGAACGTCACGCCGAGGCTGTAAATGTCGGCGCGAACATCGACGTCATGGCTATCCACCGCCTGCTCCGGCGCGATGTAATCCGCCGTCCCGAGCGCGCCGTCTTCGTGCATCTTCGTGAGCTGGCTGTTCTCGCCTTCCGACTTGAGCGCCAAGCCCAGATCGAGCAACTTCACGACACCGGTGCGATCGACCAGGAAATTGCTCGGCTTGATGTCCCGATGCACCATGCCTTGCTCGTACGCATGCTGCAAGGCGAGCGCCGCTTGCGACATGTAATTGCACGCGCGGCCAACTTCGAGCCGGCCCGTGCGCTTGACGATTTCTTGCAGATTCGGGCCATCCACGTATTCCATCACCAAGAAGTGCAAATCGCCGTCCTGGTCGATGTCATACGCATGAACGATATTCGGATGATCGAGCGTGGCCGACGCTCGCGCCTCGCGATAAAAGCGATCGAGCGCGGAGGAACCCTTCGTCTTCGCGACCGGCA
>DAIOGM010000044.1:5790-16922 GCA_036745215.1 Gemmataceae bacterium | reverse complement strand
CGCCATCCCGACGAACCCCCTGAGGAAAGTGGCGATCACTGGGGGCCCGGCCGGCACGCTGACCACGATGGACGGCGCGTTCCGCGGCGCGAGCTGGGGCCCGGATGGGACGATTGTCTTCGCGACCGGCAACACCTTGACCGCGACGCGGCGGCGCATCATCTTGTGTTCGCACAAATACACGGACGCGAACCCGCCGGAGCCGAGCTTTTCGAGGATGCGGTACTTGCCGATCGTGAAGCGCTTCCATTTGCCGAGCAGGATGTTCTCGGATTGAAAGTAGGTGATGACGGCGTTTTGAATCAGAAAGTCGGCGGCTTTCTTCGGATCGGATGGGATGGATCGTTTTTCGCGCAGCAGCGCATCGAGGCGCTTTTCGTCGGCGACGCCGCTTTTGCGCACCATGTCAATGAATTCGTCAACCGTAGCGGGGACCGCCATGCCTGCACCTTCTGCACCGATCGCGCGGATCGGGCGGGGAAAAACAACTCGGCGACAGTACACAAGTATACGTCACGCTTGAGCGAATTCAGAGTTTTTTTTATCCGGAAACAAAGTTGTGTGCAGCAGATATGGAAAAATCGACACGACCGCGCCAAGGCATCGAAACTGAAAAAAACGCCTACTCGGCGGTCGGCGAAATTTGACTCAATTCGACGGCCGATAGCGCGAATCGGAACGGCGTGCCGTTCATTTCCTGCCATTTGCTTCGTTGATCTGCATTCAGAATTGCCAACATTGCCGTAGCGACGCGCACCTGTTCAGGGTCGGCTTGATGCGAACGAACCGCCCAGACGCCCAACAATCCGGCCGAGTCCAGTTCGACGCCGGATTTTTCGCGGATCTGGCCGAGGGCGTCGATTTGCTCTTCGGTCAGGCCCAATTCATCCTTCACGTTTGGATCGAACAACGCATAGGGGCCGGTGGCTTGCAAACACAGCTGCTGCAAGCGCTGGAACTGCTTCGGCGTCAGCGATGCCGCCAGCGCACATTCTTGACCGAAGTGGTCGTGAAAGAACGTGTACATGTCCGACATGTTTTCCGATGCGAGTTGCTTTTTCATGCTGCGCCGCGAATGCTCGAGCAGTTGAATGCGATGCACCGACTCGCTCGGCAGTTCCAGTTCTTTTTGCACGAACTCAAACCGGAGCAACGTGAAGGCGCCGGGCGGCAGAATCGGGCACAACTCGTTGGACCGCTCGATGGTGGGAACGTCGGCCTTGGCGTCGGCGTGGTGATTTCGGCCCTGGAGCAACAAGAGACTGCTGATCACGACAGCCGCCTGGGCGCCGCAGCCAAAGATACTCACCGATTCGGCGACCATGCGCCGACGCCATGCGATCGCGAATACAACGCACGCTATCGCAGCGACCAGGCTGACCTTGTAAACAGCCAGCCCGCCCCAGCCGAACGATTGCAGCACCCACGACGCGACCGGGTTGATCTCACTGATCTCGCTATCGTCCGCGGCGATGAGTTTCCACGTTAGAAAGAAATCGATGCCGCTCAGCATCAGAAAAGTGGCGCCGGCGACCATCAACATTCGTTTGGAGTCATTGGTCCGAGTCAACATCGTCGCATCTCCCTGCGCAGCGTTCCTGGCTGTTGAAACTCCATCCCGCCCATTCAACCCCGAACCTATTCCAACGATCCGCGTGTCTCACAATAATCTAATTCCTCGTCCGCATTCGCAAGGTGCCAACCTGCAATGACGATTTGGCCGATAATTTGATAGGATCACCCTTGGCAAAGGAGCCTCCTCCATGAATGACACAAAGACGGTCCGGATCGTCTGTCCGCACGATTGTCCCGATACTTGCAGCATGGTCGTGACCGTGAAGGCCGGCAAAGCGGTGCAGCTGAAGGGCGATCGGGATCATCCGTTCACTGATGGTTTCCTCTGTCAAAAAGTTACTCGTTATCTCGAGCGCGTCTATCATCCAGATCGCCTGAAACATCCCCTGCTCCGCACCGGTCCGAAAGGCAGCGGCCAGTTTCGCCGCATCTCGTGGGACGAGGCGATCGAGCGAATCGTGTCGAAGTTTCAGGAAATCGCGCAGTCGAAGGACGGCCCCCAGTCGATTTTGCCTTACAGTTACGCCGGCACGATGGGGAAGATTCACGGCTCCAGCCTCGACCGGCGTTTTTTCCATCGGCTCGGCGCGTCGCTGTTGGATCGAACGATTTGCGCCACGGCCGGCGGCGTCGGCAGCGACATCACGCTCGGCACGCGCGCGGTTGTCGATCCCGAAACCGTCGAGCAGTCGCGTTACATCATCAACTGGGGCTCGAATACCAGCGTCACGAACATGCACCTTTGGGCGATCATGCACCGAGCTCGCAAGGCCGGCGCGAAAATCGTCACTATCGATCCGTACAAGTGCAAGACCGCGCAAAAAAGCGACTGGTGGATTCCAATTCGCCCTGGCACCGACGCGGCGCTCGCGCTCGGCATGATGCACATCCTCTGGCGCGACGGACGTCAGGACGACGATTATCTCAGCAAGTATTGTCTCGGCGGCGATCAATTGCGTGAACGCGTCAAGGAGTATCCGCCGCAGCGCGTCGCCGACATCACGGGTATTCCGATCGCCGACATCGAAAAGCTGACGCGCGAGTATGCGACGACGCGTCCCGCGTTCATCCGCGTCAATTACGGCTTGCAGCGGCACGCGGGCGGCGGCATGGCGGTGCGCACGATCACGTGCCTGCCCGCGATCGTTGGCTCGTGGCGCGAAATCGGCGGCGGGGCGTTTCTTTCCTCGAGCCGGCTTTATCCATTCAACACCAACGCGCTCGAACGGCCCGATCTCATACCGCCCGGCACACGCACGATCAACATGACGCAGCTCGCCGAGGCGCTCCTGGGCGAGTTGCCCGGTCCGCCGGTCCGCGCGATGTATGTTTACAACTCCAATCCCGCGGCCATCTGTCCCGATCAGAGCCGCGTGCTCAAGGGGCTGCGCCGCGAAGATCTGTTCACGGTCGTTCATGAGCAGTTTCAAACCGACACCGCCGACTACGCGGACATCGTGTTGCCGGCGACGACGCAGCTTGAGCATTTCGATATTCACAACTCGTATGGCCACCTGTTCGTGCAGGCGAACGAGCCCGCAATCGCGCCATTGCACGAAGCGAAGAGCAATACCGACGTGTTTCGCTTGCTGGCGAAGAAGATGGGCTTCGAGGACAACGTGTTTCAAGTAAGCGACGAGGACATTGCCCGCGAGTCGATGTCGATGAACGGCCACGGGAAGTATCCGCCGCCGGAAGCCTTTGTCGGCATTAACCTCGACCGCTTGAAGCGAGAAGGCCCGATTCGTTTGAATCTGCCGAAGAATTACATGCCTTTCGCGGAAGGAAATTTCGGTACTCCATCGGGCAAGTGCGAGCTGTACAGCCCGATGCTGGCGAAGCAAGGCCGCGATCCATTGCCGAACTACACGCCGCCGCACGAGGATCCGCAGACGCGTCCCGACCTGGCGGCGAAGTATCCGCTGCAAATGCTGTCGCCGCCGGTGCCGGAGTTTTTGAATTCGACGTTTGTCAATATTGATTCATTGCGTCATCAAGCCGGTTCGCCGACGCTGGCGATTCATCCGGTTGATGCAAAGAAACGCGGCATCGTCGATGGCCAGTGGGTGAGCGTGTTCAACGACCGCGGCCGCTTCAAGGCGCGGGCGCTCGTCGCGGAGAATGTGAAGCCAGGCGTGGTGGTGTCGCAAAGCATCTGGTGGAATAAATACTCGCCGGACGGCGTCAACTGCAACACGACGACGAGCACGGCGTTAACGGATTTCGGCGCGGCGGCAACGTTCTTCGATAATCTGGTGGAAGTCGAACTTGCCGTTTAGCGTTCGCGCGGCGCCACGAGAACGCGAAGCCGCAAGCGGTTACTTCATCCACGCCAAGAAATCCTCGCGCGACATCGGCGTCCCCGTCATCCACGACGTATCCGGCAACGGCAACTCCAGCGCCTCCCGCACCGTCTTCCAACCATCGACAAGCGGCTTCGCGTTGCGTGAGCCGCGCGCCGTCATCCAGGCGAACTCGCGTCGCCGTTCGCATTCGAGCGCGATCTGCAGCGCCAGTCGCACGTCCTGCGCGACATACGCGAGCACCTTCTCGTATTCGCCGGCCGCCCACATCTTCGGCGCCTCGCCGCCCGACATGCCACCCGCCTTGCCCGGCAATCCAAGTCCCTCCGCGGCCTTGCCGAGTTTGACGCCGAAGCCGAGCCAGCAGACCAGGTGGAACATCATATCGACGTGATCGTGAGCGCATGTCCGACAGTGATCGCGCGCCCCCGACTCTTCAGCCAGCACGTCGAAGTCGAAACCGGCGCCGTTCCACGTCAGCACGGTGTAGCCCTGCGTCGCCATGATGACGAGATAGCTGACGAGTTGATTGACATCCGTTTGCGTCATCTGCGTCGCCGGTTTGCCGTCGGCGTTTTTCGAGTGCCAGAGTTGTGGTTCTGCGTCCGAAGCGCAGGTCGCGGCGCAAATGATGCCGAGCGGCCGATGGTTGCGCCACTGCGAGAAATCGCCGGGCACTTCTTTGGCGGTTTCGATGTCGAAGGCGAGGTATTTGCGCATGATTTTCTCGCTTGGCGAGCCGAGCGGCGTAAGCCGCCGGTTGAGTCCGGCGCCGCGTCAACCGGCGGCTTACGCCGCTCGGCTCGCCAATGAAATCATACAAAATCCTGGTTGATGATTTCCATCAAAAGGAGCACCACCATGCCAAGCCGCGCCGCCACCGAATTTCGCTACGAAAAACTCACCTGGCCCGAGATCAACGACGCCGTCGATATGGGCAAAGTCTGCATCCTGCCGTGCGGCGCTGTCGAGCAGCATGGGCCGCACCTGCCGCTCGACGTCGATCTCGTCTGCCCCGGCGGCGTCGCCAAGGGGGCCGGCATGAATATGCCCGACAAGATTCTCGTCTTGCCGATCGTCGCCTACGGCTACACCGGGCACGTCATGGATTTTCCCGGCACCATCAACAACGACTTCGAGCACTTCATGCATCACGTGCTCGACATCACCAAATCGCTCGCCTATCACGGCTTCAAAAAGATCATCCTCCTCAACGGCCACGGGTCCAACTGGTCGAACCTCGACCTCGTCGCTCGCCGCACCAATTTGGAGACGGACGCCGAATGCGTGCCGATCTGCTGGTGGCAACTGTTGAGCGTGGACAAGGCGTTCATGCCGAAGTGGCGCCAAAGCAAGTTCCCCGGCGGCTGTGCCCATGCGTGCGAACTGGAGACGTCGATGTATCTTTACCTCGACGGCGACAACGTGCGCAAGGACCTGATCAAGTCGGGCGACATCAGCTTCAACAACGACAACAGCCCCTTCAACTGGGTGGACCTCTACGGCGCCGGTCCCGCGACGGGCATCAGTTGGACGAGCAGCTACTCCGACACCGGCGTCCTGGGCGAAGCGGAATTGGCGACCGCGGAAAAGGGCAAGCAAGCGTACGAAGAAGCCGTCAAGCAGTTGTGCCGATATGTGACGTACTTCCACCCGCGCCCGAAGGACGTGCGCAAGGATCGGCATCGCAAGAAGCCGACGATGCCGATTCCGTGGGGGCAGCGGCCGCTGGCGTAAGTACTATCAGCGATTCGGATTGCCCAAATGAGTCATGACGAGGTCAAGACATGGATCAAGCCGTCGGCGCCTTCTGTCTTTCGTGCGAGCAAGCCCTCCAGACGGTTCCGATCAACGAACGCATGGCGGCGTGTGCAAAGTGCGGTCATCGCGTGGTGGCCGATGACCGCTTTCGTGAAGCCATGGCCATCGCAACGGCCGACGAGGCCTGGATCGAAAAGGTCTACTGGACGCAAATCGACCATGGCGTTTGGTCGGTGCTGAAAATGTTCTTGATCGATTTGCCGCTGACCGCCATCGTGTATGTCGGCCCATTTCTCAGTTTTTGCAGCATTGCCCTGGTAGGCAACTATTTCGGCCGGCCCGGTCTAACGTGGTGGCAGTGGCTCTGCATTCCGACGGGGTTCTTCATCGCATACCTATTCTTCCGTTTGCTGAGATTCGGGCTTCACAAGGCGTTTCCAATTCAGCACGCCAGTGCGATTTCTTTCATTGTCAGCAGCCGCGGACTCATCTTCGTCGCGCCGTATCCGAAGCCGCTTTACTTGCCGTGGTCGAGCATTGTCGAGTATTCCTGGCACAGCGACGCCGGCAGCCTCACGTCGCAAATCCGCATCGATTACGCAACCGCGGATCAAGGTGTCGCCAATGTGATCCTCGATGGCGAAGAACGAGTACAGCCCCTGGGTGAGCTGGTGGATATCTTGAAGGCTCGGTTGCGGAGGTGACGGGCACGCGATAACGACGGGGCGCACGGCAGCCGATCGTGCGACCAGTTACGGCAATGTGACCGACTCGTTGCCGCGCGCCGTGCCCAGTGCTAAGGCCATCTGTGATCGCTGCGATCTTTTCTTTGCTGGTTCATTTCTTGTTCAGAAGTCGCCCAATGCCTCCGCCCCGAAGGACGTGCTGAGCGCCCGCCACGTGGCCAGGTTGATGCTGTTGGCGATGTAGCGGACCGTGCCGTCGCACAGGGCCACGTTGAGGCCACCGCTGTGCCTGCTGCGTGCCACCTGCATGCGCGGGCGCGTGGGGGTCGAGGTGGTCGTGCAGGGTGCATTGCCGCCGGTGCCGTTGTTGCAACCGGCGCCGGTCAAGACGTCGGGATCGTTGCTGTTGGGAAGGCTGTAGGCGGTGAAGCCGGCGCCGCCGCCCCACCAGGAGAAGCCGCGGTAGTCGGCGGCGGGGCCCTGCTGGCCCTGGATGACCTCAGCGGCCATCATGGTGTTGCTAGTGCCGTCGGTAATCTCGGCGATTTTGCGTGGCCGGCCGTTCTTGCCGTCGCTGGCTTTGCCGTTGGTGTAGTCCACGGGCGAAGAATCGCCGCCCGCTGCTACGGTGGCCGGATCCTCATACCAGCCGAACGGCGCGCCGCCGAAGGCCGTGCAGGTTGTGCTCGTCACCGAGGGGTTTGGACAGCCGATGGGAATCGAGACCTGGTAGAAGCTGGTGTTGCCGGCGTTGAGGACGTAGTTGTGATTCATGATCACGCCGACTTGCGACTTAATGTCGCTGGGGCAAGTGAAGACCGTCATGCGCGTTTGGGAAAGGGTGACATTCGGCGCCGATGCGTAGCGAATATTCTGAGGGGCGGGAGGGGGCGGTGGCGGCGGAAATCCGCCGCCATTGTCCAGCCCGCCAAAGTTGACGTATTTGTCGAAGAGCGCCGTCTGCTCGACGTATGGCAGAATCGGCACTTGCCAGGTGCCCCAGCAACAGCCGGTGCGGCTTATCCCCGGCAGAAAGGTCTTGTTTGCGCTCTCGTAGCTCATGTTCGCCAGGGCAATCTGCTTCAGGTTGTTCGTGCACTGGGCACGTGCGGCCGCCTCCCGCACCTTCTGCACGGCGGGCACAAGCAAGGCAATCAAGATGGCAATGATGGCGATCACGACCAGCAGTTCGATCAGCGTGAAGCCTCGTCGATCTGGGGAACGCATGGCACACTCCCTTCAAAAAACGGATGTTTTGAAAACGAACCCCATGAATCCGCAAGAACGTTCATGGAATGCTAAAGTCGAAGGTGTTCGGGCTGTCCTTGGTGACGGTTCGCTCCTGCTTGGAGTTGACATTCCAGTCGTCGGGGACAAGTTCCTTGGAAATGATGTTCGTGTTGGTTGGACCGGGCGGCTGATCGCCGAGGTAGACCGTCTTGCCGTCGCCTTTCGAGACGCGAATCAGGTACTTGCCGGGCTTCAGGCCGGTCTGGCGCTCGATCCGATATTTCCCGTCGGTGACCATCACTTGAGCCTGGGTGCTTTGCCCCTCGAGAGGGGAGAACGAGACGGTGGCGTCGGTGATTGATTGACCCTTGAGCGTGACCGTGCCGTTGACTTCAACGCGGCCGTCGAAGCGGTCGCCGCAGCCGACGCTCAGGAACGTGCTGCCCAATCCGAGCAAGAATCCGCAGACGGTGCGGAAGGAGTTCATAGTATTGCCCTTATGGCGATAATTAAAAAGTCATGATTGTTTAATTGATATTAATTCGAATGAGAACAGACAGGAGTTCACAAATCAATCACGAAATCGTGATTCCGCACGAAAATAAATGAGATTCGATACCAGCTGCACGGCTCGGCTATATCCAGTTCAAGACATGACTCGGCGGATTTGCCAAAGTGCCTAAGATAACCGAATGAAAATCACCCAAGTCGAAGCCATCCACCTGCGTCTCCCCGACGTCAACGAACGCGCCGACGGCAGCCAGGACACGCTCATCGTCAAGGTGCACACCGACGCCGGTATCATCGGCATCGGCGAAGTCGATTCGTCGCCGGCCGTTGCCAAGGCGATCATCGACGCGCCGACCTCGCATAAAATCGCTCGCGGGCTTGCCGTGTGCGTTCTCGGCCAGGATCCATTCGAAATCGATCGGCTGATTCATCGCATGTACGAGGGGACGATCTTTTTTGGTCGGCAAGGCGCCGTCATTCAGGCGATGTCGGGCGTCGAGATCGCGCTGTGGGACATCGTCGGCAAGGCAGTCAAGCGGCCTGTGTATCAATTGCTCGGCGGCGGCTTTCGCAAAAAGTTCCGCGCCTACGCGTCAATTCTGTTTGGCAATACGCCGGCCGAGACGGAACGCATCGGCCACGACCTCGTTCAGAAGGGCTATAAGGCCGTCAAATTCGGCTGGGGCCCGATGGGACAGAACGAGGAGAGCGACATCGCCCACGTGCGAGCGGCGCGAAAGGGGCTGGGGCCGAACGCGGAATTGATGGTCGATGCCGGCCTCTGCTGGGACACCGCGACGTCGATTCGCCGCGCCAAACAGTTCGCGGAATTCAATCTCGCCTGGCTGGAGGAGCCGCTGCATCCGGACAACGTCGATGGCTATCGCCGACTGTGCGAGAGCACGCCGCCGATGCGCATTGCCGCCGGCGAGGAGATTTGCGATATCAAGGAAATGGTTGCGATGATGGACGCCGGTATCGACGTCGTGCAAGTCGATGTGACGCGTGTCGGCGGCCTGGCGCGTTCCAAACGCATGGGCTGGGACGCCGCGGATCGGCATCGCCTGTGCGTCAATCATTCGTACAAGACCGGCGTCAACATCGCGGCCAGCTTGCACTTCGTTGCTGCGTTGCCGAACTCGCATTACTTCGAATATTGCGTCGAGCAAGGCCCGCTGCGGCAATCGCTGACGAAGCAGAAATTCCCCGTCATCGACGGCGACATCAGCGTGCCGGAGGAACCGGGACTTGGCGTTGAACTGGATGAAACGGTCGTTGAGAAGTATCGAGTTCGTTAACGTTACGTGGACGCACTTTCGGCCGCGCGGGCTATCAACCAAGACGACATTGAATCGCTACTTCGCGCCGCTTCTTGCATTTTGGACAGAAAAACCCGGATTTGATCGTTTTGTTGGCGACGCGAATGGTGCGAGTACTCGAATCCTTGTGTCCGCAATCCGAGCACTTCATGCGATATCGGACATCGGTTTCAGTCACGCCGACGATGTCCGCTCCCTTCGCGGAAGCCGTCGGTCGCCTTGTCGGTTTTGGTTTTTCCGACGGCGTTTCATTTTTATTCCTTTGTGGCGCTTCGAGGGGGATCAATTCCGGATTGGAAGTCTCCAGCGGCGGCGGGATTGGCGGCTCGGCAACCGCGACGTCGGCCGGCGGGGGGCTTGAGTCGGCGTTCGGCGTTGCAAACAGGTTCTTGATCCGACTCGCTTCCACGCCCGCGTCCACGCCCGCCTTCCATACGGTGTCCGTCGGCATGACTTCTCCGCGCGCGGCGAATTCCTTCATTTGTAGACCGGAAAACGGACCAAGTTTATGTCCGTCGTGTGCGTAAAACCATTCGATGGCCATGTTCGGCTACTCCCAAATATGCGCAGCGCGAAATAGGAATTTCGCGCCGAAACGCGATAAGTGGTTCGGCGTATGGAGCGTGGATGGTAGGTTTAATTTGATGACTTCAAGAGAACGAGAAGTCAAGAAAGGAAATCAGCCATCGAGTCAGGTTGGAGTATACCAGACTCGCGGGCCGACGCAAGTTTATTCGCTGCGGCCGCCGGGATCGCGGAACGACCCGTCGTCAGTCGCCGACTTGATTTGCGTCGTCGTCTCTTTTTCCTCGCCAATTGCATCGAGCGATGGCGGGCGCGGATCGCGATCGGGCCGTGGCGGCTTTTTCTCACCGACGGCGGGCCATTCTCGGATCCCTTGCCACAACACGCCCGCCGTCAAGAGAAGCGCGATCGAGACGTAGAACGCCGGGTCCCACTGCTCACGTCCTTCGAAGCCAAGGTCCTTGCGCGAATCGACAAACGCCCCGAAGAAGTATTGCGAACCCATGGCGCCGATGATGCCGATGCCATTGAGCAAGCCGAACATCGCGCCAGTGTGCTTGCCCGACAGCTCAAATGAGCAGGCCCACCAGGTCGGCAGCTTGGTGAACATGAAAAAGCAGGCCAGCGCACACATCACCGCCGAGAACCATACCACATCGACGTTGACGCTCGCAAAAAGACAGATCGCCGCGAGAAAATACGCAGCGAAGCAAAGCATGCGGCGAGCACGGTAGCGATCGGCCGCGTGGCGAAAGATGCGATCCGCGATGACGCCGCCGACCAGCGAGCCGGCCGTTGCGCCGGCCAGCGCGAGCGCGGACAGCCAACCCGCGGTCTGGTTGTTCACGCCGCGGGCTTCTTGCAAATACGTCGAATACCACGAGAAGAAAAAGTAGGAATTGAACGCCGACATGGTGATCGTGATGCCGAGCAGCCAGACGTTGGGATGAACGAGCGCCTCGCCCCAGGGAACGGCGCCGTGCGCATCGCCCTGGTCGTGCGTGCCGATGAGTTGCACCTCGGCCTGATTCACGGAGGGATGGTCGGCCGGCTTGTCGGTGAACCACCAATAGAAGAGCGCGGCCCAAGCGATTCCCAGCACGCCAAAGATGGCAAAGGTCGCCCGCCAGCCGACGGTTCCAATCAACGCGGCAGCCAGCGGCGGAGAAACGGCCCCGCCCAGCTGCGAGGTCGTCGTGATCGCACCCCGTGCAAACCCGCGC
>DAIOGM010000044.1:0-5780 GCA_036745215.1 Gemmataceae bacterium | reverse complement strand
GGCTTGTCGGTGAACCACCAATAGAAGAGCGCCGCCCAGACGACGCCGACGCCGCCGAAGATCATGAAGGTGCCGCGCCAGCCCGTCGGCGAATCGATGAGCCAGGCGGCGACGAGCGGCGCGATTGCGCCGCCGATGTGCATCGACGCCTGGAACAAGCCTTGCATACGGCCGCGTTCGGTATCGGGAAACCAGTGCATCAAGATGCGCGCGGCATTCGGGATCGCGCCTGCCTCGCCCGCGCCGAACAGGAAACGCACGAGTATCAACGCTGCCAGGCTCAAGGGCACATACAGAAACTCGTTCTCGAACACCGGCACGCTTCCCGTGAGGGCCGTGAACGCCGACCACCACAGGACGATGCGCGTAAGTACTCGCCGCGAGCCGAAGCGGTCGCCCCATCGGCCGGTTGGAATCTCAAACAGACCATACGCCAGCGTGAACGCCATCAAGATGTAGCTGGTCTGCGTATTGGTCAGGCCGAACTCTGCTTTCATCGGCACCAGCGCCTGGGAAATGCACACGCGATCCAGGTAGAGCACGAAGGCCATGGAACAGAGGAATGCGAGGGTGACGAAACGTGTACCCGTCGGCTTGGCGAGTCGAATGTCCGGCGTATCAGGTGGTGTCATGGCAGGCTCGTTCATGCGGCGGGAAGATCGTACCATGACGAAGTGCGAATCAAAAACGAAATAACGAACGTACCGAACGTACCGTAGGGACAAGCGGCTCGCTTGTCCCCAAGTGTCAGGGACAACCGAGCCGGTTGTCCCTACGAGGAGTCAGGCAACCAAAATGAGCATCTATCGCGACTGGGGCATTGAACCGATCATAAACGTCTCCGGCTCCGTCACTCGCTTGGGCGGCGCACCGATGCCGAAAGCCGTGCTCGACGCGTTTGGTGCCGCCGCTCAGGAAGCCGTGCCGCTCGATGAATTGCAGGGCGCCGCGTCGCGCGTCATCGCGGAAGCGACCGGCGCGGAAGCGGGCATTGTCACGAGCGGCACGGCCGCGGGCCTGATGCTCGGCGCCGCGGCGATCCTGGCGCGTTTCGATCTTGGACGCATGGAGAAGCTGCCGCACACCGAGGATTTTCCGCACGAATTCGTCGTCGCGCGCGAGCATCGCAACGGCTACGATCACGCGGTGCGCGCCGCCGGCGCTCGTTTCGTCGAAGTCGGCTTTCAGGAAATCGTCGCCGGCGCGGGCGTGCGTCGAGCCGAGGCTTGGGAATTCGAAGCGGCGTTCGGTTCAAAGACGGCAGGCGTGTTGCACGTGTACGACGCCAACGCCGCGCCGCCGTTGGCGGAACTGGTCAAACGCGCGCACGCGCGCAACCTGCCGGTCCTCGTGGATGCTGCCGGCGAACTGCCGCCGCGCTCAAATCTAAAAGATATCATCGCTACCGGCGCCGACCTCGTCGTCTTCTCCGGCGGCAAGGCGATTCGCGGCCCGCAAGCGACCGGCATCCTGTGCGGCCGACGCAATCTCATCGGTTCCGCGCTTTTGCAAATGATGGACATGGACGATCACTACGAGCTATGGGAACCGCCGAGCCACCTCATCGACAAATCGAAACTCCCTGGCATCCCGCGGCATGGCATTGGCCGGGCATTGAAAGTATCCAAAGAGCAGATCGCCGCCTTGCTGACGGCGCTGAAGCTGTTCACGAGCGGGGCGTACGATCGCGAGCTGGCGGACATGGCCCGTTGGCTTCAGCAGATCGCCAGCGCGCTCGCGAAAATGCCGGTCCGCTGTCAGATTTCGCCGAGCGATGGGCAGACGTATCCGATTCTGGAGATCACTTTGACCGGGAAGAAAGCGGCGTTGGATGTTTGCCAAGCGCTTCGCCGCGGCAAGCCTTCCGTGCAAGTGGGCCATTTGAAGCTGAGTCAGCGGGTACTTGTTGTCAATCCGTTGCACCTGAATGATGAACGAACACCGGTCCTGATTCGTCGGCTTCAAGAAGAGCTTGGATAATAATTGGTTTCGCTGAATTTCCCATATTATCTATATTCACATACATTCGGCTGGTTGGCGGAAAGGCTCATCGACGCCCAGACTGGCATAAGGGGTGTTGCACTTCGTAACGTATTTTGAAATAACCAGTTGCGACTAAGGGCTTCTGCCATTTCGTTAATTGGCAGAAGCCTTGCCAAGCGGCCGATCAGGCGAACTGTCCCCACTTCGATTTCATGAACGCGAGTCCCTTCGTGTACACCTCCTCGGCCGACGGGAACAAATCGCGCCAAACCTTCGTCGCCGCCGCGAGCGCCGGCAAGGCGCGGCCGAACGCTTCGATCACCATCCAGCCGTCGTACTTGACCTCGCGCAACGCCTTGAACGTCTCGTCCCAGTGAACCATGCCCGTGCCCGGCGTGCCGCGATCGCTTTCGCTGATGTGAACGTGGTCGAAATGCGGCGACAACGCCTTGATCGTGGCGGCGGCGTGCTTCTCTTCGATGTTCGCGTGGAACGTGTCGTACATCGTCTTGAAACTCGGATGATTGACGCGCTGTACCAAGTCCTTCGCCTGCGCCGCCGTCGTGAGGAAGTAGCATTCGAAGCGATTGAGATACTCGATGCACATTGTGACCTTGTGCTGCTTCGCGATCTCGGCGGACTGCTGGCACACTTCCACGCAACGCTTTTTCTCGTCCTCCGTCGGTGGTTCGCCTGAGAAGACCGCGAGCGGCGAATGATACGGGCCGCAAAGATTTTCGCCGCCGAGGATCGCCGTCATCTCGATCGCCCAGCGATGCCGCGCGACCGCCGCCTTGCGCACGCCAGCGTCGGGGCTGATCGGATTCGCGTCTGGCCCGACGACCGTGACCGTGGTGCAGCCGAGGCCTTGCTTTGTCAATTCGGCGGCGATGCTCTTGTAATGATTGGCGTCCCCTTCGAAGAGCGGAATCTCGACGCCGTCGAAGCCGGCCGACTTGAGTTTCGCGAACAGCGGAAAGAGGGCGTCGGTGACGTGCGTGGTCCAGAGCAGCAGGTTCATGCCGGTTTTCATGGGGATGACCTCGTCGAGTTGATGTTTGGAATGCGACTATTGTATGAAGTGTCAAACGCGGTTCAGTCGTCGTCCTCGTCTTCGCGAAACGTCGGGGTATTGGGCGGGCACGTGCAGATCAGGGATTTTGGGTCCTCCCAAATGATGGCGCATGTCAATCGCCGCCGCCGCAGCTTTTTGCCGGGGAGATCTTCGCGATACACAAAAACATGAGCGAGGTAAACGTCGCGTCCGCCGGCGAATCGCCTTGGCAGCGCGACGCGTTTGCCTTCGACGTAAGCTTCGTCGAACATCAACTCGGCGACGAACGCGTCTTCCCTGTTGTCGCAGTTGTCGGGATCGGTGTCCTTGAGGTCCATGATGCGGTCGGCAAGCGCAATCATGAAGTCCTTGTCGTCGGCGGTTTCCGCATCCGGCGAAATGACGACGAGCGCCGGGTCGTCGAGAATGCTGTCTTGATAAAGCCTCATGTTGGCCTGAACGATCCAGGCGGTGACATGTTGGCCGTCGCGCACGGTGCGGCGTCGCTTGCTGCTGTCGGTTACCATGAAATAGCCGAGTGCGACGACGATGAGAAGCACGAACGCGCCGCAGATGCCGCCGAGCCACCAATACCATTCCATCGCTGAATTCCTGGAGATGTCCGTCAAAAAAGAGGCAGCACGCGGCCATCGGTAATCCGGTGCGTTCGTCCCTCGTTGTCTTGCAGATGGGAATCGAGCGGAATGCCAAGCGTCTGGAAGATGGTGGCGTGAACGTCGGATGGCCCGGTTGGCAGATCGCGCGGTTCGGCGCCGAGGCGGTCGGAACTGCCATAGACTTGTCCGCCGCGGATGCCGCCGCCGGCGAGGAAGATCGAGTACGCGTTGGGATAATGATCGCGCCCCGCGCCACCGTTGACGCGCGGCGTGCGGCCGAAATCGGTCAGCATCACGACGAGCGTGTCATCGAGCCGGCCGCGCATCGTCAGATCGGCTAGCAACGCGCTGACGCCGCGATCGAACGGCGGCAAGAGGTCGCGTTTGAGGCGGTTGAAGCCGTCGCCATGTGTGTCCCAGTGATCGCCGGCCGCGTTGTTGAGGTCGCCCGCGGCACAGATGACGGTGACAATCGGCACGCCCGCTTCGGTGAGTCGCCGGGCCAAAAGGATGCTCTGGCCGCACAGATGTTCGCCATATTGATCGCGGATCTGCATCGGCTCGCGATCCAGGTTGAACGCGGCTTGCACGGTCGCGTTGGTGAGGATATCGGAAGCCATCTGACGGAAGTGATCGTGCAGTCGCGTCGGCGCGGCGAAACGTTGATCGAGCGAGTTGGCCAGATGCTGCCGGGCCGTGAGCCGAACACTATCGACGCCGTCGGCTTGCTGCAACACCATGGCGCCCAGATCGCGCGAGATGCCGCCCCACGGCCGGCCACGATCGGGCCGGACGATGACGGGATCAGCCGCCGCGCCGAGGAAGCCCGCGTTGTCGCCGGCTTGCAGCGTGTGGTTATCGACGAGTGGATACGGAACCTGCACCGCGCCCGGGAACCCGGCCGGCGCAGGACGGAAACGCGACACCATCGCGCCAATGTTCGGCCAATCGGCACGCGACGGCGGCTGATTGACGGCGACTTCGGCCGCCATCGGCGGATGGCCCGTGATGTTCCAGTACATGCCCTTGCCGTGGGCCGAAGAGCGATGGTGCATCGAGCGGATGATTGCCAGTTTGTCGGTATGATTTGACAATCGCGGGAGATGTTCGCCAATGCGGATGCCGGGCACAACGGTCGCAATCGGATCAAACTCGCCGCGATACTCCGACGGCGCGTCGGGCTTGGTGTCCCATGTCTCATGATGACTCATGCCGCCCCAGCAATAAAGGACGATGCACGAGCGCGCCCGACCGCGCGGCGTTGTCGATGCCTGCAAATACGCCGGCAGCGACAGGCCGAGTCCGCCAAGGGTGAGCTTCAGGAAATCGCGTCGCGCCAGGCGTGACCGCAATGACATGCCATGCTCTCCAACGAACGTCTACGGTAAAAAACACAGGAGGGTTGCATTGATTATGCGCGGCGGCGGGGATGTGGTCAAGCAAATTTGCGGACATGCAAGCGATGGCGCGATAAGCTCATCCTCGCTATTCGCCGAGGAATCGGTTGATGGGAGGAGTCATGCAACAAAATCGGATCGGCCATCTGTTATTGTTTCTTGTGCCTTGCTTGGCAATAGGTTGCGGCGATCGCACGTACCCAGTTCAGGGACAACTGGTCTTTGAAGACGATTCTCCAGCTAAAGAATTAGCGGGTTATACGATCATGTTTCAGTCGCAGAAACACAAAAACAGCGCCAACGGCATCGTGCAGCCGGACGGCTCGTTCACGGTTGGCACTTTGAAAGACGGCGACGGCGCCATGCTCGGCACGCAACGAATCGCCATCACCCCGCCGATCGCGGAGCCGGAGAAGCCGATTCCGCCGAAGATCATCGACAAGAAGTATGGCGACTTCGAAACGTCCAAGCTCGAAGTGGAAATCAAGGCGGAGCAGAACAAGATTACGCTCAAGGTCGAGCGAATCAAAAGGTAGGGGATCAGAAATCGAGATTGACCGGGTTGCCGTCCATCCGATTGGCGAGTCTTCCAAGGACGGTTAAATCGATCGATACGGGGATAGGGCGTACGGTTCCGTCACCCAAAACGAACTGGCAGTAACCGGGATGCCAGCTGTCTTCGTCCGACAGCTCCGCCAGCTCCAGTTCGAGCTTCGCGGGGGCTTGAAT